>JABHOU010000661.1 GCA_018695085.1 Opitutia bacterium
CACGAATGGAAGAACCTGGCCGCCGACCCGAAAAACAAATCGATCATCGAGGAGCACGCGGCCCACTTGCCCAGGAAGCAACACCCCATCCTTCCGGGCAGTTCGACCGGGCATGCGGCCTACGGGGCGGCCAACGCCAACATCAAGAAGAACTGAACGATGACCAAAACATAACGGAATCTCACTCTCATCATGCATTCGTCGATACTCCATATAGTCGTCCTTTTTTTGATCGGTCTTCGGGCACTCGCCCATCCCGTCCCTGACAGTCCGAAATGGCTAGTCTACTCCGGCGGGGAGGGTCCTGGCAAAGGCAAGCACGTCATTCTCATCTCCGCCGATCAGGAATACCGTAGTGAACAATCCATGCCCATGATGGCAAGAATCCTGAGCAAACATCACGGTTTTGACTGTACCGTACTGTTCGGGGTCAACGAAAAGGGCGAAGTCGATCCGACCATGCCGGTCTACCCGAAAAAGGGGAAGGAGGACGAATTCAAGTCACACGATATTCCTGGCCTTGAACATCTTGCCTCCGCTGATCTCGTCATCTTTTTCACCCGTCTTCTGACCCTTCCTGCAGAGCAGCAGAAACAGATCGTTTCTTACCTTGATTCAGGCAAGCCGATGATCGCGCTTCGAACTGCGAATCATGGATTCCGCGGGCCGCTCCCCTATAAAATTGATGGCAAAAGGATAAATTTCGGAAATGACGTACTGGGCGGTTCCTTTAGGGGCCACCACGGCCGCTGGCATGCCGATTCAACCCGGGGCGCCATAGTCAAAGAACAAAAGAACCATCCCATTGTCACCGGGGTCAAAGATATCTGGGGACCGTCGGACGTCTACCGGACCTACAAGGAAGGAACAAGTCTTCCGGAGGGTTGCACCGCTTTGGTATGGGGACAGCCCTTGATGGGGCGCAGTCACGACGATGCTCCGAATGAAAAAAAGGAACCTCTTCCGGTCGCCTGGTTCAAGACCTGGAAGACCAGCAAAGGCAAAAGCGCTCGCGTGTTCCATTCCACCATGGGCAGCGGGAAGGATCTGGAAAGCGCGGGCCTGCGCCGCCTCGTAATCAACGCCACCTATTGGGGCATGGGTTTGGAATCTTCCATTTCCCCAACCGGAAAGGTCGATTACGTGGCCCCTTATAAGCCTCTAGCAAGTGGGTTTAATTACGAAAAGCTAGGGGTCGTTCCGAAATTTCCCGCAGCTTACAAATAGCAAACCCGCCATGTAAACTCATGAGTACGAATATTCATCCATGGAGCCGCTTTCTGCGGCGTCTCGCTATCCTCGTCGCTTTTGCCTCTTGTATGGCCCTTGCCACCGGGCAGAAGAAGGACATGCCGAGGGAAAACGTCATCGAAGTCCCGGCCATTGGCGAAGGTCTTTGCGTACATAATCTTTTTCAGTCCAACATGGTGCTGCAACGGGACAAGCCGATTCCAGTCTGGGGTTGGGCCAACCCCGGAGAAAAGGTCCGCATAAGCTTCGCTGGTCAAACCAAGGAGGCCAAGGCGGACAAGGACCGTGCCTGGAAGATCACACTGCCCGCCATGGAGGCAAATGCCGAAGCGCAAACCCTTACCGTCAACAGCAAGGACAAGACTCTCACTTTGGAAAACATCCTCGTTGGAGACGTCTGGGTCCTCGGCGGACAAAGCAACATGGAGGAGCCCCTTCAGCATGTGGAGAACGGAAAACTGGAAATCGTCTCCGCCAATTATCCGGGTATCAGAATTCTTACGGTGCCCGCTCAGAACGGACCAAAGGTGAAAAAAGGCTTTGCCCGTTTGCATGAATGGAGCAACTGGTCGAGCCGTCATTTCCGCAAGGGGGACTGGGACGTTTGCTCACCAGAAATCGTCCGCGAGCTTTCCGCCATTGGATACGTCTTCGCCCGTCGACTCCACATGGCCGCACAGGTTCCCATCGGGGTGGTCGATGCCTCGCGGGGCGGGACGACCGTCGAGACCTGGACGCCCACTCCCGTCTTGAAGAAGATCGAGACCAAGGAAGTGAAGGGCCTGCTTGCCGATTGGGATAAAAAGGTCACGGAGTTCGATCCTCAGAAGGACTTGGAAAAACGGGTCGAGAATCATCACAACTGGGTTAAGAACATGAAGAAACAGGGCAGGGAAATTCCCAAGGGGCGGACCGTTCCCACCGACCTGCGACCCGGACCGGCGATGGATCAGAACCGCCCGGGGAACTGTTACGCAAGTATGATCGCCCCGATCGCCGGGTTGTCGGTCAAGGGAGCCATCTTCCATCAGGGATACAACAATGCGGGGGGAGGATCAGCCGGGGCGGACATGTATTACCAAGTCTTCGGCAAGATGATCACGGCCTGGCGTGATGCTTTCAACGATCCTCTCATGCCTTTAGGCATCATATCCCTGTGCACCGCCGGGGAGCCGCAGACGAGGGACGACTACCTGGAAAAAATGGTCAACGGGGGAATTTACATACGTGAGGCTCAGTACAAGACCTTCCTGGATTTCCTAAAGGCGGGAGACGAGAACGTCGGCTTCGCCAGCAGTTTCGACAAGCGCCGCTCTTGGTATCACCCGCAACTGAAAATTCCAGTGGGCGAGCGCATCTCGCGCTGGGCTCTGGCCACCCAGTATGGATTCGAGAAGGACATCAAATGGAAGCCTCCCATGTATACCGAGATGAAGATCGAGGATGGAAAGATCATCCTCAAAATGGACACTTGGGTCCGAGCGGTCACCAATGGGCCCATCGAAGGCTTTGCCATCGCCGGTAAGGATCGGAGGTTTCAGCCCGCGGAAGCCGAGTGGTTGGTTACGGGAAAAGATCAGCACAACCGTCCCAAGCATGACCGGAGGGTCATCGCGCTATCCAGCCCACATGTTCCCGAACCTCTTCATTTCCGCTATGCTTGGGGACGCAATCCGATGGGTAACCTCCAGTCGGCCGATCATAACGACCTTCCCTTTGCCACCCAGCGCAGCGACAACTGGAG
>JABHOU010000318.1 GCA_018695085.1 Opitutia bacterium
AAATTAAAGAAAGCCCTGCCTGACTGCCGGATCAGCAGCAATCCAATCAAATGAGGCCCCCTTCAATCTCAGCTATAAAGGGCACCCCGAAAGTCGTTTGACCTTCGTATGCTTATCTTTCCGCCTTGGGGATATGGATGGTCGCGATTGCATTCAGGCCGAAACCGATCGACCTGAGATTCGAAGGCTTGACGTCGTCACAGAGATTAACGTCAACGAGCAGCATACGCATGAGCTTGTCCGAAAATGAAGTTTATTATCCGTTGGTAGAAAGAAAAATTTGCAACGCCTAAAGCGTTTTTGATATCGCTTGTTCGACTCAATATGCAAAAATTATTTCATGAGATCATTGATCGTCTCCCTCGGTTTCGCCCGCAAAGTGGAGGATTGGTCCTACGAGCGCCTCTTCAATGAAGCGGATTTGGTGATGATCGGCTCAGTACAAGGTTGGGGGTCGGCTAAAGCGGAATGGCCCGAAAAGATTTTCGACAAGTTGCGATTTGAGGCAGAAATGACTGCCTTTCACCCTCTGTCGCAGCTTAAGGGCGAGGCCCCTCTTCCCTGTATTTGGGTCCTACATTTCAGCTACAAAAAAGGAGCCATCCCTTACGAGGACGGCCCTGGCTTGGTGACTTTCTTGAAGAAACCCATGATCGTCGAGGTGAAGTCGAAGGAGGAAGAGGAAGCCAAGGAATTGAAACTTAAACGGACCGGCAAGAGCTTGGTCAGTTCCCCTGAATACCTTCTCTTTCTCAAGGAGCGCAAGGATGGCAATTATGAACCGGTATCCGGGCAATTGGATGCTGCATTCTCGGTGCGGGCAATATTTCCTTCCGGCGTTATCAAGATCCCATGAAAAAAGGCAGTGTCCTTTTTACCTTGGGACTTCTTTCAATCATTTGTTTCGTCCGCTGTGATCGTTTCCTTGGGAACAGATATCACGACAAGGTTGAAATCATTCAGGAGGAGAAATCTCCAAACGGTCAATACGTCGCCACCAGCTTTTCCTGTTCTGGCGGAGGACCCGCAGGTTATTTCTATTTCAATGCCAACCTACGCAAGGCAGCTGAGGAACTGGATCAATTGGACGGCCTAATGGGCAACCACAAGGATTGGAAAGCCTTCTTTGAGATCGAGGTGCGCTGGATCGACGACGAAAACCTCGAGGTCTCTTACGAAGAGATCGATTTGCCTGCTTACGTGGATAACAATGCGGTTAAAGTGAAATCGAAATACGGGATCAAGATTCATCATGTTATCAAGAGACCAAAGCAATGAGAGTTTCAATGCTGTTGCTCCTCTTTCAGAAAACCGTTCCAATTTCAACATGAACAACGGAAAAACGAGCCCCATTTTGTCAGCTTTCATTTCTCTCGTTTTCTTGCCTTCGATCTGGGCGGCCAAGGCACCCTCTTCAAAGGAGCAACTAGAGAAGATCGCCACCCATGTCGTTGTGGGCAAGGTTCAGGCCATCTACTCCTACAAGGAGTGCGAAGGCATTCCCGTGCTGAGTGGGTACGAGTATGACCACAAAGTGGCCGAGGTGAAGATCGAGAAAGTCGAGAAAGGCAAGATTGTCGAAAGCCTGGTCTATGTCCGCTACTGGAACCGCAAATGGAAGGGATTGGGGCTTCCGCCCCCGGGTGGACAATCTTACGAAAATCAGCCGGAAAAGGGGGAGACTTGCCGATTCTACCTCGCTAAAAATGCTTACGACGGCTGGTCGAAAGGATCGCAGGATGGCGGATACAACGTCGTTTACGTCAATGGAATCCAACCGATCAAAAAGTAACATCCGACGATGAATAAAAAACTTCAGGGCATCGTAACCCTTCTTTGTTCGAGTATCCTTTTGTCGGCCGCCGAAAGGCCAAACGTAGTCTTCATTCTGGCCGACGACCTGGGCTATGGAGACGTCAAGGCCTTCGGCGGCAAGAAATCCAAAGTGTCCACTCCGCACTTCGACCGCCTCTGCAAGGATGGAATAAAGTTCACCAACGCCCATGTAACCGACTCGGTCTGCGTGCCCAGTCGGACCTCCATCATGACGGGGCGCTACGCTTTC
>JABHOU010000473.1 GCA_018695085.1 Opitutia bacterium
AAATTAAAGAAAGCCCTGCCTGACTGCCGGATCAGCAGCAATCCAATCAAATGAGGCCCCCTTCAATCTCAGCTATAAAGGGCACCCCGAAAGTCGTTTGACCTTCGTATGCTTATCTTTCCGCCTTGGGGATATGGATGGCCGCGATTGCATTCAGGCCGAAACCGATCGACCTGAGATTCGAAGGCTTGACGTCGTCACAGAGATTACCGTCAACGATCAGCATACGCATTAGCTTGCCTGAAAATGAAGTTTATTCTCAGCTCTCCGGAATTTTTTTTGCAACATGGTAAGCGTTTTGTGTTATCGCTTCACCGACTCAAAACATGAAGATAAACCCATGAGATCATTGATCGCCATCTTCCTCTCGTTTCTCTTCACCTTCTCCCTTGGTTTCGCCCGCAAAGTGGAGGACTGGTCCTACGAGCGCCTCTTCAAGGAAGCCGATCTGGTAATGATCGGCTCCGTCGAAGGTTGGGGATCGACAAAAGCCCAATGGCCCGAAAAGATTTTCGACAAGGTGCGGTTCGATGGAGAAAAAACGGCCTTCCACCCCCGTTCGCTCCTTAAGGGTGAACCTGCCTTCCCTTGCACATGGGTCCTTCACTTCAGCTACAAAAAAGGTGCCGCCCCCTACGAGGACGGCCCGAACTTGGTCAGCTTCTTGAAAAAACCCGTAATCATCGAAGTGAAGGCGAAGGAGGAAGGGAAAGCCAAGGAATTGAAACCTAAGCAGGTGAGCAAGAGCTTGGCCAGTCCACCCGAGTACCTCCTCTTTCTCAAAATGCGCAAGGACGGCTTGTACGAACCAGTCTCCGGTCATCTGGATGCCGTCTTTTCGGTGCGTGCAATATTCCCCTCCGACGTGATCAAGGCTCCATGAGAAGACAATTTTCATGGGTCCTTTGTCTCCCCATCTTCCTGATCGGCTGCATTGACTTCGGCGGAAGCCGTGAAAATGACAAAGTGGAAATCATTCAGGAGGAGAAATCGCCTAATGGTCAATATGTCGCCACCAGCTTCTCATGTTCGGGTGGTGGAGCCGTGGGCTACTTCTATTTCAACGCCAACCTGCGCAAGGCGGGAGAGGAGTTGGATCAATTGGACATCCTCATGGGCAAGCACAAGGATTGGAAAGCATTTGCAGCCATTGAGGTGCGCTGGATCGACAACGAGAATCTTGAAGTTTCCTACAGGCAGAAGGAATCACCCGCATACAAGGAAAACAATGCGGTCAAAGTGAAATCGAAATACGGCATCAAGATTCATCACTTGATCAAGAAAGAAGAACCGTAAGCTTCCCTATGCGGTTGCCCCTCTCCCGAAAAACCGTTCCAATTCCAACATGAACAACGGAAAAACAATCCCCTTTTTGTCTGCTTTGCTTCCTCTCGTTTTATTACCTTCGATCCAGGCGGCGAAGGCTTCCTCCTCGAAGGAACAACTGGAGAAGATCGCCACCCATATCGTGGTGGGCAAGGTGCAGGCGATTTACTCTTACAAGGAGCGGGAAGGCATTCCCGTACTAAGTGGATATGAATACGACCGCAAAGTGGCCGAGGTAAAAATCGAAAAGGTCGAGAAAGGCAAGATTGCCGAAAGCCTGATCTACGTCCGCTACTGGAGCCGCAAGTGGAAAGGGTTTGGGCTTCCGCCTCCGGGTGGACAATCCTACGAAAATCAGCCGAGAAAGGGTCAGGCATGCCGCTTTTACCTCGCAAAAAATGCCTACGACGGATGGTCGAAGGGATCGCAGGACGGCGGATACAACGCCGTCTACGTCAACGGCATCCAACCGATCAAGAAATAAGATTCGACGATGAAGAAAAACCTTTTGAGCCTCGTTATCCTTCTTTGTTCGAACATCCCTTTGTCGGCAACCCAAAGGCCAAACGTCGTCTTCATCCTCGCCGACGACTTGGGTTATGGAGACGTCAAGTCCTTCGGTGGAGCAAAGTCCAAAGTCCCCACTCCACACTTCGACCGCCTCTGCAAAGAGGGCATGAAATTCACCAATGCCCACGTGACCGACTCGGTCTGCGTGCCCAGCCGAACTTCCATCATGACGGGGCGCTATGCCTTCCGGTTTGGCAAAGGGGAACAAGGTGGACCATGGGGCTTCATCGGTCTGCGCTTTCCGACCAGCCAACATACCGTGGGAAAGATGTTCCGGTCGGGTGGATACTCGACGGGCTACGTCGGCAAATGGCACCTAGGCACGCGCATGACCACCAAGGACGGCAAGGTCCAAGGTCCCGAGAACACCGATTTCACCAAACCCATCCAAATAGGCCCCACGGATTATGGCTTCGACCATTGCTTTTTTCTGCCCGGTTCACTCGACATGTTCCCCTATGCCTATGTCCGGGGAAAGAAATGGCAGGGTAAGGTAACCGCTCAAAAGGGCTGGAGCGCCTTTAACCGGGTCGGACCCGCCGCCGAGGATTTCCTCGATACCGAAGTTCTCTCTACATTCTGCGACGAAGCGGGTAAATTCATCCAAGGTGAGTCGAAAAAGAAAAAGCCATTCTTTCTCTTTGTCGCCCTGACGGCACCCCACACACCCAGTTCGCCCGAGCCCGGCTTTGAGGGCAAGAGTCCGATCGGGGTATACGGTGACTTCGTCATGAACACCGATGCTTGCATCGGCCGAATCCGCGAGCACCTCCGTAAGGCCGGCCTCGATCAAAACACGCTCGTGATGGTTTCCTCCGACCACGGACCGGGCCATTATTCCGGTCCCGAGCGAAAGGCCATCGCCAACCAGATGAAGGTGATGGAGAAGCAGGGACACTTCAGCCGGGGGCCTTGGCGGGGGTACAAGTTTTCAGGATACGAGGGAGGGTTACGTGTTCCCTTTGCCGCGGTCTGGCCGGGGGGCATAAGCCCGGGCACTCAAAACGACGCTCTTGTCGGCTTGGTTGACCTCATGGCAACCTGGGCGGAAATAGCCGGCGTCAAGCTCGACCCGTCCCAAGCTCCCGACTCCCTCAGTTTTCTTCCCTACCTCGGAAACAAGGAACCCCTCGTGCGCAATCACCTCCTTGCCCGGGGCACGAGGGCGGACGTCTACTACGAAGACAAGTGGAAACTGATCCTCGGTCCGGGGAGCGGAAGCTCCGGACCCTTTTACACGGAACCAAAATCCGAGGACGCCTGGAAGGAAGCCCTGGTCGAATTCGGAAGGAAACTCAAAAACCACGAGGAACTGGAAAATCACTTATTCGTTCAGCTCTACGACTTGAAGGCCGACCCCGGCGAAACCAAAAACCTAGCCAAGACCCATTTCGGGCAGGTAAAAAAAATGATCAAAGCCTACTCGAAGATCGTTGATGACGGCCGGACCACGCCCGGGCCCAAGCTTAGCAACGACCGCCCCTTGAAAACCTTCCGACCCCCCGGCTTTGTTTGGAAGAAATAAATCATTTCCATTCCGTTTCCTTTTCACCGCAATTCCTCAAATCATGAAGCACTTCCTTACTTTCTTTTGCACGATCTTTCTCTTTCATTCATTCAGCCTAGCCGACGAACCGAACGTCGTATTCTTTATCGCCGACGATGTCTCCCAAGATGATTTCGGATGCTACGGGCATCCCGTCATTCAAACGCCCAACGTCGATGCCTTGGCAAAGCAAGGAATGCGCTTCGACAACGCTTACCTGACCACCAGCAGTTGCAGCCCTTCCCGTTGCAGCATCATCACCGGGCGCTACCCCCATAATACTGGCGCTCCCGAGCTTCACGT
>JABHOU010000322.1 GCA_018695085.1 Opitutia bacterium
AGGGAGGAGCAGTTTTTACCTGTTCGCCTCGGTCGTCCAGCATAGCCTTAACCTTGCAGTAAACGGAACCACAGACAATGACATCACCAGTCTTGAGAGTTCCTTTCTGAACGATCACCGTGGCAGTGGCTCCACGACCGACCTCTTGACGAGCTTCCACGACCACGCCCTCGGCAACTGCATTCGGATTGGCCTTCAATTCCATGACCTCCGACTGGAGAAGGATCATGTCGAGCAAATCCTCTATATTCTCACCTTTGAGGGCGGAAATCGCTACAGTTACGGTCTCACCTCCCCAATCTTCGGAAGGTATGCCACGCTCCTGCATGTGAGTCTTGACCTTATCTATGTCCGCCCCCTTGACGTCGGTCTTGTTAATCGCCACGACAATGGAACCTTGGGCTCTTTGGGCAAACTTTAGGGCTTCGTCAGTTTGAGGCATAAAGCCATCGTCTGCCGCCACGACCAATATGGAAATATCAGTTAGATTTGCTCCTCTTTCCCGAATCTTTGAAAAAGCTGCGTGACCCGGAGTATCCAAAAATGTAATTTTCTGACCATTGTGCTCGATTTGGTAGGCACCGACATGCTGAGTAATGCCCCCGGCTTCTCCGGAAACGACGTTTGCCTTTCGAATAGTATCAAGCAAAGTCGTTTTGCCATGATCGACGTGACCTAAGATACACACTACGGGTGAACGAGGTTCGAGCAAAGATTCGTCATCTTCGTCGATTTTACGGGCTTGCTGTTCTTTTTGCTTAGTTGTCTCGGCCTTTTCTCCACGGTGACGTATATCCAACTCAAAGCCTTTCGAAGAGGCAAGCTGCTGAGCAACGTCCTCTTCGATGCTTTGGTTCATGGAAGCAAAAATACCCATTTCCATGAGCTCGGAAATCAACTGAAAAGGTTTGAGCCCAATCAACACGGCAAACTCACGGACCACGATCGGTGGCTTGATCAGGAGGATTTTCGAGTCGGAAGAAGTGGGTGCGACCGTGGCGACATCAGGTGCATCTTCAGAAGTCGCAGGTTCAGTGGATTTCCCGGTCGAAGGAGGGGGCGGAGCCATAATCGCCGAAGGTTTCGGCGGGCTTGGAGCAATCGGAGCAGGAGGTGGAGGAGCCAAGGGAACGGCACCCGAATCCGAAGGCAACTCCGAAGCATCGGGCGATACTGCCGGTGAACTTGCTTCTTTGGCGCGATCTTCCGCTTCTTGCTTTTCCAATCGCTCCCGGTCGATGTCCTGCTTGCTCTTTACTATTGGAACGGCGACGGTAGAGTCGTCGGAAGCAGGTTCTTCGTCAGCGGACTCTTCAGGTTTGTCATCGGTTTCGGGCTTGGCGACCTCCGATTCTTCAACTTCGACAACTTCGGCTTCCGCAGGCTTGAGTTCCTCGATAAGCGACTCCGCGGTAATGTTATCAATCGAACTGGAAGCACTTTTGATTTCATAGCCTCGTTCGACAAGCAAGGCGACAAGCTCCTTACTCGTCATGCCGACTTCCTTAGCAATAGCATGTACGCGGAAACTCATTTAGCAATAGTGAGAAAAATCCTTTTAGGTCGTTTGAAAACTCTGGTTTCGGAAAAGTTCAAGTTAAGCGGTTTCTTCGCCTTCCTTGGTTTCGTCTGAATCAGAGGCCGTTTTCTCTGAAGCCTCAGCGGCGACATCGGGAGTCTCATCGGCATCGCCGGAAGGCTCGTCATCGGAAGATGCCACCTTTTCCAAAACGGTGGCGGCTTCCTCGGAAGTAAAACCCAGTCCCATCAAATCCTCGGAGGTCACCCCCTCGAAGGCTTCGGGACTAACGAGACCCACGGCAACCAAACGATCGGCCAATTCAAATTCTACGCCGACAGCAGTGAGGGCCTGAGCAGCCTGAGCCTTACGCTCATCAAAGCCAACCTCCTTGACCTCGACCTTCCCAATATCGAGTTTCCATCCCAAAAGGCGCGAGGTAAGCCGAGCGTTAATGCCCTTGCGACCGATGGCGATGGAGAGATCGTCTTCTTCCACTTCGAAATACATACGGCGCTTATCCCGATCCAGCTTCACGTTCTTGGGAACCGCTGGTTTGAGAGCCTCGGCAAGCAACTCGATGGGGTCTTCATACCAACGTACAATGTCTACCTTTTCACCATTGAGTTCGCGAACAATGCTTTTCACTCGCGCTCCGCGAGCGCCCACGCATGCACCCACGGGATCCACCTTCGGGTCGTTGCTCTTCACGCAAACCTTGGTACGGTAGCCTGGCTCACGAGCCATCGCCGCAAGCATAACCGTACCATCTGCAATTTCAGTCACTTCAACGTCGAAAAGCTTTCGCACAAAGCTCATACTCGAACGGCTCAGAACCAATTCCGGACCACGTCCTTGCGCTTCTAACTTGAGAAGCAAGCAACGGACGCGTTCGCCTGCAACCCAATCTTCCCCGGGTACACGTTCTCGCCAAGGCAGGATAGCCTCGGCTTTGCCTACTTCGACAATCATATCACCTCTCTCGCGCCGGCGTACGATTCCGGATACTAAATTACCGACCTGATCCTTGAATTCGTCGTAAATGTGTTCCTTCTCAAATTGACGCAAGCGTTGCTTGATTGCCTGCTCCGCCGTCTTCGCCGCGATACGTCCGAGATAAGCCGGATCGATTTCACGCTCCACGGATTCGCCCACTTGAGGTTCC
>JABHOU010000083.1 GCA_018695085.1 Opitutia bacterium
CTGCCAATCGCGAGCGCTCACGTCGTTGGCGCAAACATAGCCCAACACGTAATCGAGAGCTTCCTCCTTCGTAACGTTCTTGCAAGGTCGACCGATCACGACTCCGAGCTCACCCTCGTAGTCCACCATGTCGCTCCTCAGGAATCGCGGAAGCACGATGGGAGCCCCGGGATCCTGAATGGCCGTGGCGGCCTTCATGAATATCATCGGGTGCTTGGGTGGTTCCTCACCGGACTCCTGGGCATGTGCCTTGTAATTGAGACCCACGCAATAAATGCAGCGAAAGTCGACGGGAGAGAGAATCTTGCCCGGGTCGGCAGGATCGTCGGTAGCCGAGAATCCACCTTTTTCGTTTTGACGAATCACGAACATCAAGCCCTCGTCGTCAATGCGACCGAACCCGAGTTCGCCCTTCCTGTCCAGATATCGAATAATCTTCACCGCGAAAATCTAATCGATCTCGTAGCGGAAGTCCTCGATGATCGGATTGCTCAGCAGCCCGTCGCACAGCTCATCGAGTTTCTTGCGAGTGTCGGGGCCGTCCTCCCCGTCCATCTCGAAGGTGATTGTCTTGCCGACTCTCACTCCTTGGGCGGAAGCATGACCCAAGCTTTTCATTGCGTGCTCCACGGCGGCCCCTTGGGGATCCAACACCGTGGGTTTGGGAGAAACAAATACCGTTACCTTCACGGGCAAACCTAATGAGCGCCCTTCACCCAACCTTTCAAACCTATTTTGCGCACAAGGCGAAAAAGTTGTTAACTTAACCCTTCAAACGGTTGCGAGGATGATAGGCCGCATGATCGTCCAAAAGTCGCTCTCCCTCAATGTGGGTGTAGATTTGCGTGGTCCCGATGTCGGCGTGACCAAGCATTTCCTGCACGGCGCGAATATCAGCGCCGCCCATCAACAAATGTGTGGCGAAGGAATGACGAAGAATGTGAGGAGTAACGTTTTTCTCGATTCCGGCTTTGCGCGCATAATCCTTGACCAGCACCCAGACCATCTTCCGGGAAATCCCCTTGCCGCGCATGCTCAAGAACAATTCGCCGCCCGTTCCGTCCTTTACTAGATGAGGTCGCCCGCCATGCAAATAGTTTCGAATGGCTTGAGCCGCCTGCGTTCCAACAGGCACCACTCGCTCCTTGGAGCCTTTTCCGAAGACTCGGGCAAACCCTTCGTCGCAATCGACCGAGGTCATGGGCAACATGCAAATTTCCGACACTCGCAACCCGCTCCCGTACATGAGCTCGAAGATTGCCTTGTCTCGCTTGCCGAGAGGAACGTTCGTGTCGGGCGCCTCCAAAAATTTCTCCATTTCCTCGATCCCCAGCATGTCGGGCAAATGCCGATGCTTCCTCGGGTTGGATAGAAGCTCGGTGAAATCGTCCTCGCGCAAGCTCTCGGCCACGAGAAAACGAGCCATCATCCGAACTGCGGATAACTTTCGAGCTAGGCTGGCCACTGCGTATCCGCCTCTAGTCAGATCGGCGAGCCAAGCCGAAACGTCCTCACCGGCCGTGCTTCGCCAGTCGCCCACCCCCCGTTCCGTAAGAAAACAGGAACATTGCGCGAGATCTTGCTCATACGAGGACACCGTATTGTCCGCCAACCCCTTCTCCAATTGAATTGAGACCAAAAAGGCGCTCAAGTCGGGCTCGAAGGCGGGTGGAGGTTCGAGTGGTTCCGCTCCCTCGACTCGTTTCAAGGCGGTTGCTCCTCCCATGGCGCCGGCCCTAATCCGAGGGAGTTTTCACGGGACGTATTTCGCCCGCAAAAATTTTGCGGTATATTCGGTTTTTCGGGGTCTTCATCTTGCTCACGAGAAACCCCTGCTTCCGCAAGGCCCCGTAACCATAGCGATAACTCGCGGCTAGCCTAGGATAATTGAAAACGTTGGCCTTGCCCAGCATGCCCTTCAACTTCCCCAAGTAACCCGTGCCCACCTCCACGTTCGTCTCCCAGTTAAAGGCGAGACGATAGTTTTTGTCGGTGACGTCCTTCCACGCGCCCTCGGTCAACTGCATCATACCGCGAGCCACCGAAGTCTCGGCATTCGCGTTCAGGCTGCTCTCGGCATGGCAGACGGCGTATACGAAAGCCGGATCCAGACCGTGCTTGCTCGCTTCTTTCTTCACTTTCGGCCACACCTTTTTCGCAGGAATGAAATTCTTGCCCCGGTCAATCACTCCACACGAGGAAATCGCCCCAAGGGCAATTACGAAAACCAACCCTTTTCCAACCAAAAATCTCCGCCTCACCCCATCAATCAAGCGCCACTTAAACGGACAGGCAAGAATTTTGGGTCAAAATACTCGTTCCGAGTTAGGTTAAATGGAAAGAGGAGGGAACAGTATCGGATAAATCCAAGCCAAGACTAGAAAGCCCAGCAGGAACAGGATGCCGAAGAGAGCGGTCAGGCCAACGGGATGGATGCCGGTAGTAGCTTGTTTTTCGAGATCGGCCTCGGTTTCCTCATCCGATTTACCGGGATAGAAGCCGAGCGCCTGCAGAGGTTGGGAAAGCCACTTGGCCATGATGCCCGGTCCATCGGCAGTGAAGGCGGAAAACTTGCCCGCGACCCCACCCACGAAGAAGGCGTGGGCCTTCTCGTTTAGTCCGTTCCAGAAGGTGGCCATGGAACTCGAGAAGAGACGGCCGCCCTTGCGGTAGACGTAATCGATGTCCAGGTTTACCGACTTCAGTTCAGGCGGGTACTGCTTCCAGAGGTTGAGGAGAGTGAAGGCAAGGGCGGAAAAAAGAAGGATTTCGGTCTGAGTCACGACGTGGGTTGCGTCGTAAGGGTGATAACCCGCGGCCCCACCGGGGAGCATGGCGTAGAGCCAGTCGGGATTGCAACCGATGAAGATGCACATAAAGGCGGCAAACCCCATGGCCAGAAGCATGTTTACGGGTGCCTCCTTGGGTCGGAGACCGGAATCGTGTGCGAAGAAGGCGAAGAAGGGAATCTTTATGCCTGCATGGTGAAAAACCCCCGCCGAGGCGAACAAGAGACAGAGCCAGACCACATGGTGCCCGTGGGCGGCTGCCTCCGCCATAATAATAGATTTGCTGACGAAGCCACTGAATAGAGGAAATGCGGATATGGAGGCTGCCCCCACTATGCAGAAGGCGGTGGTGAGCGGCATGGTCCGGTAAAGGCCGCCCAGCTCGGAACCGCGCATTTCTCCCGTGCGATGGAGGACGGCTCCCATGCTCATAAAGAGCAGACCCTTGAAAAGAACATCGTTGAAGGCATGGGCGAGAGAGCCGTCGATGGAAAGCTCGGTACCGATTCCGATTCCGACCACCATGAAGCCGATCTGGTTGATCATGCTGTAACCGAGAACGCGGCGCAGGTCGTTCTCGATAACGGCGTAGAAGATCGGGAACATGGCCATGACGGCTCCGATCGTAATTAAGATCTCAGCGCCCGGGAAAAGTCGGGCAAGCACGCAAATAGCCGCCTTGGTAGTAAAAGCGGAAAGGAAGACCGCTCCCGTGGGGGTGGATTCGGGATAACCGTCCGTGAGCCAAACGTGCAGGCAAGGAAAGGCGCACTTCACTCCGATTGCCAGCAGAATGAGCTGGGCTCCGGCATCTCCGCCCGACAGGAGTTCGGTGAGCGATACGAGGGCAAAGGGATCGGCATCTCCTGAGGCGTACCGAAAGGCGATGCCCGCTAGAAGCAACAAACCGGACAGGACGTGAAAGAAGAGATAGCGAAAGCCCGCATTTTCCGAACGCTCGGTCTTGCGGCCCCAGATCTGGAAGACGGAGGTTATGGCCAAGGCTTCCCACCAAAGAAAAAGGGAGAGCAGATCGCCGGCGAAAGCAACCCCTACGGCGCTAGCGGCATAAAGCAAACCCATGGAAATTTGCCAAGGGTCCTTGAGGTGAAAGGAGTACAACCCGCCAATGAAAGCGGCCAGATGGAAGAGGTAGCCGAAGAGGATCGACTGCTTGTCGACGTTGACGGAAATGATTTCCTGACCAAAACAAGATATGATGGAACTCGAACCCGACTCCAACTGGGAAACAACCCAAAAGCCGAGAAGAGGAGCCGCGACCATGAGAGCTCCTGCATAGCGACCACGAATAAAAATGGTCACCAACCCGCCGATGAGAAGGGCAAGAGCAGGATGCGCGGAAATTTCTGATGCGGCGAGAAAACTCATCGGTTCATTTCTCCCAGTAGTCTTCGTCTCTCATGAGCACGCGTTGACCGTTTAAACTGCGAAGGGCCTTAGCCAGAAAGACCAATACCGAACATGCGACGAAACCATAAATGCCGTAAAAGGAGGGCAAGGTTTCGGAACTCTCGAGAAGGCTGCCGTCGTGAAAAGCAGCGTGCTTGTGCCAACCGATGCTGAGAACGACGTCGATCAAGATGATGAGGCCGCACAGCCAATAGAAGCCGCGGATGAATTTCCTTACGTTGTCGGGGTCGTCCAGCCAGCGCTTGGGTTCGTCTTTCGGTGGTTTCTTTGCCATGACGTTTACTTCCTATGCTACTAAATCAATTGGCCAGACCCGCTAGACTGAGCAGGACGTCGGAAAACAGGAACAGGCCGAAACAGCCCAAAGCCGTACAAGAAAGAGGGACCACGCATTGCCAAGGAGCTTCTTGAATGCCGCCCTCCCCTTCCTTCTCGTCCTCGGTTCGAAAAAAGGCGCTTACCGCCACGGGAAGAAGATAGAAAACATTCAAGAGCGAACTGACGAGCAGGACGACCACAACCCATACGTAGTCGCGGTCGAGAGCGCCGAGCACCAAGTACCATTTGCTAACGAATCCCCCAAGGGGCGGCAAGCCGATCACGCTGAGAGAACCGATTAGGAAAGCAGCCATGGTGAAGGGCATCTTGCGACCGAGGCCGCGGAGTTCGCTTACGTATTTCTTGCCCGAAGCGACGAGAATGGCTCCCGCGCAGAAGAACAGGGTGATCTTGCCGCAGGCATGCATCGCAATATGGAGGACAGCCCCGCCCATGCCTTGCTTGGTGGCGAGGGTGGCCCCAAGCACGACGTAACCGAGTTGACCGATGGTGGAAAACGCGAGACGGCGTTTCAGGTTGTCCTGGGATAGAGCGATCAGGGAAGATATGAGGATGGTGGCGCAGGCGATCCAGACCATGATTTGCTCTCCGTCGAGAGCTTGGAGAACCTCGATACCGAAGATGTCGGAATAAACCCGAATGACGCAGAATACGCCGACCTTTACCACGGCCACGGCATGAAGCAGCGCGGAAACGGGAGTGGGCGCCACCATGGCGTTCGGCAACCAAGAGTGGAAAGGCATGAGCCCGGCCTTGGCGAAACCGAAAGTGAACAGCAGTAGCAGCACGATTTGCGTGGTGCCGGAAAATTGCTCGGACATGGAATTGCCGGCGAGAAAATCCATCGCTCCTTGTCCGCCATCCAACCAAACGTAGCACCAGCTCAAGGCAGGCAAAAGCAAACAGAGGGAAGTGAATAGAAGGTAACTGAGGTAGGTACGACCACCCTTGCGGGCTTCCTTGTCCTGCATGTGGGTGACTAATGGATAGGTCGAGACCGACAGCATCTCGTAGAAGAAATAGATGGTGAGCAGGTTGGCCGAGAAAGCCACGCCCATGGTGGCGCATAGGGAAACGCCGAAAAAGGAATAGAAACGCGTCTGGGTGTGCTCGTGCAAGCCACGCATGTAGCCGATGGCGTAGAGCGAAGTGGCGATCCACAGCACCGAGGCCACCGCCGCGAAGATGAGCCCAAATCCATCAACCCGCAGGAGCATGGGGACGTTGGTGAAGATTTGCCAGACGTGGAACTCCACCACGTTACCCGCCAACACGAGCGGAGTAAGCGAAAGCACGACGCTCGCCTGCACGAGACCGGCGAGGAGGGTGAAGATTTCGCGCAGGTTCTTTCGTTTTTCACCCGACCAGGCGATCGCGACCACCGCCACCATGGGAGTAAGCACCGCAATGAGCGGGCGTACGTCGTTGACCACAGTCGGTTCGGCTACCATGTCAGCGGTCCGTTCCTTTCGGCAGGTCGAAGGGTTCGAGAAAATCCTGAATCAGGTTCACGATATCTTGGTTGAAAATGCCGATGACGAGAACGACGGAGGCGGAAAGCAAAAGCGGGACGAGCATGGTCCAATGGGCCTCATCGAAAAAGGTTTCGCTATCGGGAAGAGCGAGGTCACCGTGACCATGGCCAATGTTCTCGCCGCTCTCCGTTACGGCAAGGTGAATCCTCTCAATGAGACGGAAAAAGAGGACTACCATGACCATGGTGGAGAACATAAGGGCCACCATATATTCCCAGCGTTCAGCCAGCATACCGCCCGTGATCAGGTACCACTTGCTGAAAAAACCACAAGTGGGAGGCAAACCGATGATGGAGAACCCGCCAACGAAGAATCCTCCCATAGTGAAAGGCATCTTGCGGAAAAGCCCGCGCAAGCCATCGAAGTGCGTAGTTTTTCTCTTTCGCAAGATTATGCCTACCCCGAGGAAGAGGCAAAGAGTCATGCAGGCGTCGCTGATGACGTGAAAGATGGAACCGATGAAGCCGTAGTAGTTGTACACCCAGATCCCGCCCACCATGTAGCCGACCTCCGCCACGATGAGGTAAGTGAGCATTTTCTTAACGTCGCGCTGGGCCAAGGCCATGGTTGCGGCGCACACGATGGCTATTACCACGAGCCAAGGGATAACTTCCGTCCAGAGGGTGTTCTCAAAGGAGAAGTCGACCCCGAACACGGTGAGCGTCATCCGGATCATGACGTAGATCATGACCTTCGTGACGAGCGGGGCCAACAGGCTGGAAGTGGCGGTAGGCGCGTGAAAGTAAGCGTTCGGCAACCAAGCGTGAAAAGGGAAAAAGGCCATCTTGATCAGCACCCCGAGACAGATGAAGACGAAAGCGACCTGCATGGCGGCGGAATCAGCCAAACCGTCGGCAGTTATGACCTCCTGAATGCCCACCATGTTCAAGGTACCCGTCTTCATGTAGACGTAGCCCACGCCCAGAAGGTAGAAGGACGCCCCGATCGTACCGAGTATGACGTAGTTGAAGGTGGCCGCGGCAGCCCGAGCCGAGCCCATGGCAATGAGACCGTAGCCCGTGAGAGCCGCCACCTCGATGAGGACGTACAGGTTGAAGGCGTCGCCCGTAAGGCAAATGCCCGCAAGCCCCGTAACTTGAAGCAGAAAGAGCGTATAGAACGAACCTTCTTTTTCGGGGGTCTCCTCGGCAACGGGAAGCTTAGAGTAGATAGCCACGAGAAAAGCCACGCCAACCACGACGAGCATGATGAGGGTCCCGAGGTAGTCGGCACGGAATTCGATGCCCACGCCACGCGGATAAGCATCGGCGTTCCAGCCACCGAAGTAATAAGATACCTCGTTCGCCTCACTGGCGATCACCCTGCGTAAAGTCTCGATCCCGCCCCAGAGAGCGCCTGCAAGAGAAGCTACGGCGATGGGGTGACAAAGGTTGCGAGACTTACGCCCCACCAAGGCGCAGAGAACGGCCCCGAACAAGGGAAAGGCAAAAATCAAGGCAATGGAGTTTTCGCTCATTGCTTACGCCTGTTTTGCCTTTCGAGACTTGGCCTTGGCCCGCTTGGGCTTGGTTGACAAAACATCCGGTATTACGGTTGCGGCGTCCTCCGCCAGAATGGCCGCCAGCACGGCGTCCTCCTCAATCGTTCCATAGGCCCGGTAAATACGCTGAGTCAAAGCTAAGGCCACGCCCAAGGTAGCCACGCCCACCACGATGGCTGTAAGCATCAAGACGTGCGGAAGAGGATTTGCATAGCCCGAGGTTTCCTCGTCGGTCAAGCTGCGAGGAGCGTGGTGACCGTGATCCGCCTCGTGCGAAGCCGTCGCCGTGGTCGCGTTCTCTTCAGATCCCTCGGTAGCATTCGCTTCCTCGGGATGAGCAGCATGCTCGGCATGATTACCATGCGGATCGTGCTCAGCCACGTAAATGGGAATGGTGCCGCCCTCCTTGACCCCGATCGAAACGTAGAACAGGATGATTGCGGTCTGGAAGATCGACATCC
>JABHOU010000503.1 GCA_018695085.1 Opitutia bacterium
CAATTTGTGCCTTTCGCCATTTAATACGGCGATTCTTGCCTGAAATGCCCTTTTTGGGCTCGAGCATATTCTTGGCCTTCATAAAAGTGGTATGACCACCGTCATCAATCGCACCCAGTTCCTTTTGGAGAACGTCGATCTCTCCCCGGCAAGCTTCAATGTCAGCCTTTTTGTCGACACCCGTTGATTGGGTTGCCTCAAGCTCTTTCGCTTTTCGCCTTAATTTGTGCAAGTTAACGACGACTTGGGCTCTTTTGGTCTTAATATCCATAACAATCAATGAGGGTCAGTAAGAATTGAAATCAGTTAGGAATCAAATCCCATATGTCAAATCACAATTCATTATATTTGTCGGATCTACCCTTGGCTTTTTCCACTGGATAACGATCCTTATTTCTCTGCATCTTTTCGTTGATCGCAACTACGGGATCAATACATGCAACATCGGCAAAGCGAAATGCATAAATCAATATGTCGGCAAGTTCATCCGAAATCTCTGTCTTTTTTACAGGGTCATCACAAAATTTTTGTGATTTTTCGACGTCACACCAAAGAAAATGCTCCATGAGTTCTCCAGCTTCTGCAGCAAGAGCCATCGAAAGATTTTTGGGAGCATGAAATTGTTCCCAATCTCGATCTTGGGCAAATGTGCGTATCGCAGCAATTAGTTCCGTTATAGTTGCCTTGTCGGATGCCATAGCAGTTTCTCATTCATGAGGGCTACAAACAGTAAAAGTCAAGGGTGTTGCGAGTGATAATTCCAGCCAACTTCTCCTCCTCCTCCCCAAAAACCTTGGACAAATACGCCCCTATATGGGGAAGGTATGCAGGCTCATTCGATTTTCCGCGAAAAGGAATGGGGGCAAGATAAGGGCTATCCGTTTCTATCATAAGTTTTTCGAGACCCTGCAGGAGAGCAGCTTCACGGACATTCTCAGCATTTCCGAAGGTTACTATACCGGTAAAAGAGCCGCGGCCACCTCGTTCCATTAACTGTCTCATTTCATTAGGCCCATCGGCAAAACAGTGAAAAACAACTTTGCACCACTCAACGCCCGAGTCATCGATTTCTGCAACGCAATCA
Source organism: Opitutia bacterium (assembly GCA_018695085.1). Lineage (GTDB taxonomy): Bacteria > Verrucomicrobiota > Verrucomicrobiia > Opitutales > Seribacteraceae. Next base: position 1,085 of record JABHOU010000503.1, read on the forward strand.
GCAAACGCACTCCTACAATGGACGACCACGGGCAAACCCAATTCCTTGGCCAAGGCCAACTGGTGTCGAAAGGCCGCTCGCTGGTTGGATTTCATGGGCAATGCCTTTCGCTCCTCTTTCGGCAAGCGAAAGTAATCCAGGCCGATTTCTCCTACGGCAACGGGCTTTGTCTCTTGGGAAAAATAAGAAGGCAAGTCCGCCAAATAGTTCTCCCATGAACCATCGACATGGTTCGGATGCAAACCAACGGTATAATGGATTTCTTCAGAAAATTTCGTGGACAGATCATGGTTGACCTTCCAGTCTTCGGGGTCGGTTCCGATCGTGATCAAGCCAGAAACGCCTGCGTCTCGACTATGTTCGAGGATTTCAGGAAGGGTTCCTCGATTGAGAAATCCTTCCAAATGGCAATGACTGTCGATCCAATTCATCTTTAACTAATGAAGGAAAAACGTTGCCTCCGCGTCCACGTAAACCGAAATCGACTTTCACTTTTCGAAAAACTAAGTAATACAACAATCTTCGGATAACAGAAAACATGGAAAACGTCATCATCTTGGGAACTGGTTGCGCAGGATTCACTGCGGGCATTTACACGGCAAGGGCTAACCTAGAGCCCCTAATACTTGAGGGTGACCTGCCTGGCGGGCAATTAACCACCACCTCGGAAGTGGAAAACTTTCCTGGATTTCCCGAAGGCATCGACGGCTTCATGCTCATGGACAATCTTCGCAAACAAGCCGCTCGTTTCGGTTCTCGCTTTGAGAGCGCTTTGATCGATCGCGTAGATTTTTCCGAGGAACGCAAAATTCTTTATGCAGGGGAAAAGAGTTTCGAGGCACGCACGGTTATCATTGCCACAGGTGCCGGCCCTCGCCTTCTCGGCATACCAGGCGAGAAAGAAATGTATGGCGGCAAAGGAGTCACCACTTGCGCCACTTGCGATGGCGCATTTTACAGAGACATGGATGTGGTCGTGGTCGGCGGTGGTGATTCCGCCTGCGAAGAATCTCTTTTTCTTACAAGATTTTGCTCCAAAGTAACCCTTGTTCACCGGCGAGATGAATTACGAGCATCAAGGATCATGGCCGAACGGACACTTGCTCACGAAAAAATCGAGGTGATTTGGGACTCTGCCGTAGAAGAAGTTCTTGCCGACGAAGACGGCAAGGCAAAGGCCATTACAATCCGGAACCTTAAAAACCAAGAGACGAGCAGAGTTTCCTGTAAGGGTGTTTTTATTGCCATTGGGCATGTCCCTAACACTAAACCTTTTGAAGGCGTGCTCGAACTCGACGATAATGGTTACCTTGTCCCTGAACAAAACAGCATGGTTCGCTCCTCCGTGCCTGGCGTATATGTTGCAGGCGATTGCGCAGACCATGCTTATCGTCAGGCCATAACCGCCGCCGGAATGGGATGCCAAGCAGCGATAGAGGCTGAGCGTTGGCTTGCCGAAAAGGAATAGGTTGAGGAGCTTATGACCGAAGGCCGCGAACCGGTAAACGTGGCAGCCCATTTGGCTCTCGCGGCCCAAAACCAACCGAACCAAACGGCAATTCTTCCGGCTAAAGAAGGAGCTTTTCCCGCTCGCTCCTTTGCCGAGTTGGAGAAAGACGTAGCCGCATGCTCACGCTTTCTCCGCAAACGTGCCATAAGGCCCCAAGATAAGGTTTTGGTCATGGTTCGCCCGGGATACGAACTCATCGTTAGCGTATTCGCGCTTTTTTTGCTGGGGGCTTGTCCGGTAGTAATTGACCCGGGCATGGGACTAAGAAACTTTTTGCGATGCGTGAAGAGTACTAAGCCGGACGCACTCATCGGTATCCCGTTGGCTAAGTTTTTTGCACGACTTTTTCGCGGCACCTTCTCGGGGGTGCGTGAAAAAGTCGTAGTGCGGGGAAATCGTTTCCTACGACAATTGAGGGACTATCAATCCTCGGAATCCTTCCACGCGGCAGAGGTCAATAAAAACGATCTTGCCGCAATTTTGTTTACCTCAGGTTCCACCGGCCCTCCTAAAGGAGTCTGCTACGATCATGGCACATTTGCTGCACAAGTTCAAATGCTGAAAAATAATTTCGGCATCAAACCCGGAGAGCAGGATTTGGTCACACTTCCTGTTTTTGCCCTTTTCAACCCTGCGCTCGGCATGACTAGCGTGATACCCGAAATGGATCCACGCAAGCCGGCGCAAGCCGATGCAGGCAAACTTGTCGCCGTTATGCGAAAGTACAAAATAACAAGTGCGTTCGGATCCCCCGTCCTTTGGCGAAAAATTGCTGACCACTGCAAAACTCACAGTATAGAGCTCCCTAGCGTTCGTCGGATATTCCTTGCTGGAGCCGCGGCACCTCCGGCTCTTGTCCAAAACTTAATTCCAATCCTTCCAAACGCACGTATTCTCGCTCCCTATGGAGCGACCGAGGCCCTACCCTTGTCAGTTGCCGACGCAAATGACATTTTGGATATGCGCGAAAGCACGGAGCAAGGTGAAGGTTCTTGCCTTGGCAAACCACTGACAAATATAGACTTTCGCATTCTTCCGGCATGTAACTCACCAATTCCAAACCTCGAGGAAGTCGAAGAGTTGCGGCAGGGAGAAGTAGGCGAAATCGCGGTTTCCGGACCAGTCGTAACTAAAAGCTACTATCGCATGCCAGGGGCGACTTTTGATTCAAAGGTATTTGACGGTAAACGAATTTTTCATCGCATGGGCGACCTTGGATACTTCGACCGGAAAGGCTACCTACGATTTCTCGGCCGGAAAGCGGAATGCGTCATTACCCCGAATGGTCCACTTGAGACCGAAAGGTGCGAACCCATAGTCAATGCATTGGATGAGGTTCGTCGCAGCGCCCTGATCGGCCTAGGCGAGGGTCGGGAAAAGGAACCTGCCCTCGTAGTGGAACCCGAACCCAATCATTTCCCGCAAACAATGGCCGACAAGA
>JABHOU010000475.1 GCA_018695085.1 Opitutia bacterium
AAAACCGATTCACCGCAACCCGAGCAGTAAGGGGATTGTTGGAATCGACGAACCACTCCGCGAGATCCATTCGTGTCGCGGTCTCGCCCGCTTTCTTCAGTTCGGGCAAAAACTCGGGGGTGTTTCTGGTGACCAATTCCCCGGGATCATCATACTGCCCCCGTTTCATGACGTGGGTCGGGCGTACTTCCTTGCGTTCTTTCATCACCATAGCCCGAGGAATCTCACGATCCAAACGATCACGCTTTCCCTTCAGCGCATTATACTGGCCAGTAAGGGCCTTGAGCTCTTGAGAAAGCGCTTTCTTCTTGTTGGCCTCTTTCTCTCCCGCTATTTTCTTCTTCAGCTCCTTGATCTCCTTGTCACTCTCGGCAAGTTGCTTGTTGAACTGTTCCAAGTTCTTGTTTTGCTCAGGCGTGCCCGCCGCAACGAAAGGAGGCTGTAGGCCATCCCTGGGACGACCACTGGTTTCCGGCGCTGCATCAATGTTATTGAAAAAAGCGAACAGTGAGTAAAAGTCCTTCTGAGTGAGCGGATCATATTTGTGATCGTGACAGGTGGCGCAATGGACCGTCATCCCCATAAAGGTGGTGCCAACGGCGGTAACACGATCGACTACGTTCTTGAAGAAACTCTCCTCGGGCAACGCGGTCCCGCGGTCGATAATGAGATGCAGTCGATTGAAGCCCGAGGCAACGAGTTGGTCGCTGGTCGCATTGGGGAACAAGTCGCCAGCCAATTGATAGCGAACGAAGTCGTCATAGCCCAGATTGTCATTAAAAGCTCGGATCACCCAGTCTCGGTAGGCGATGAAGTTGCGGTAAAAGTCCTTGTGCATCCCGTTGGTGTCGGCAAAGCGCACCAAGTCCAACCAGTAGCGGGCAAGGTGCTCTCCGTATTGTTTCTTGGTCAACAATCGGTCGACGAGCACTTCGTAGGCCTGAGACCGGTCGTCTGACAAGAACGCCTTGATTTCCTCGCGAGTGGGCGGCAACCCGGTCAAGTCGAAGCTGACTCGGCGGATCAAGGTGCGCTTGTCCGCTTCCGGAGAAGGTTGCAGGTTCAGGGAGTCAAGTTTGGCCAAGACCTGCAGGTCGATCGGGTGTTTGCTCCAAGCGCTATCCTTGATCTTGGGCATCTCCGGTTTCTTGGCGGGCACGAATGCCCAGAACCGCTCGTATGGAGCACCCGCTTCGATCCAACTTTTGATGATCGCTTGCTCTTCCTTGGAGAGTGGTTTCTTTTGGGACTTGGCAGGAGGCATGAGATCATCGTCATCATCCGTGGTGATGCGATACCACAGTTCGCTGTCCTTGAGCGAACTAGGCTTGATCGCGGCAACATCGTCATGGGTGCGATATGCACCCTCTTCTCCGTCCGCTCGATCCAGACGAAGCTTTGCCTTGCGATCATGCGCATCCGGACCATGGCATGCGAAGCACCGGTCGGAAAGAATGGGAAATACGTCCCTGCTGAAGGATACTTCCTTTGCATGGGCGGCTAAGGCTGAGCAAATGATACACCCGCCGACAAGGGAGCCGCGAAAGGTCATCCGGATCAATTCTCTTATGATACGCATGGTACATTATTATTATGTTACTATTTCGATTCGAAGCGCAATACTTTCAAGCCTTTTTGGATATGAGCGTTTTGATGGAGCAGCCGCCAAATGAGCTGTGTGGAGTAATTCTCGAACATCAAAAGAACAAGTCCCTTGTCGATTCCGAGGTAGCTCTTGGCAATCCAAGGCTGATCGGCTTTGGCTTTGGTTGCATAGCTGTAGGCGTCGTAGAGTCCGTACTTTCCGACCAGTCCGGGAATTTTGTACATATGCTCAAGAGCAGCTTTTGATTCCAGAGGAGTGAAGGGCAGGAAGGAGAGGGCGCCGTACGGAGCGACGGTTCCATCCTCCAGAAGTTTGTGCCCGACTCCGATCGGATGGGAACCGTAGTGACCGCTGTATCCGGTAGATGGGCTGATCGATGCGGACATGCCCCAGGAGTTCGGACCGATGCCCTTGATGCGGTGAGCATTGTCAATTGCGTATTGCCGCGCAGATAAAGAGGCGTGGCGTGAATTCGCAAACCAATTTCGATCTAATTTGTCGCGCAGGTTCCGAAAATCAATGAAGGCGTGTGTCCATTGGTAGGTAAAGGCGGCGCCCGATCCGCAAAAGATGAAGGTTTCGCCCTTGTAGCTGCCTTTGTAGGTTTTCATCGCATAGTAGGAATCCGCTCCCGTGGCGAAGTCCGGATTGGGAGAGCCGGCTGCCAAAATATAGAGAAAGATGTGTTCGCTGTAGGCGGACCATCCTCCGAACATTCCCTCTTTGTTAATTCCGTGGGGGACTTTCTTCGGAAGGTCTTCGGGATAGCAGGCAAGGTAGGGATGTTTGGTTACGGGGTTGGTGAACCATTTCCAATTCATCTCCTCGTATAGTTGGTTGGTCAGGGTTTCGATCTCTCCTCCAAAATATTCTGCTGCGGCCAAGGCTCCCAAGAGCATGGTCCCAGTGGAAGCATTGCTGAGCTCGATGTCGTGGGAATCCTTCCATCCGCGTTTACCGGTTTCAGGGTCGATGAAGTGGTACCAAAAACCATTGATCCGTTTGAGTTTTCGAAGGGTCTTCAGCGCAATGAGTATTCTCTTTTCGCCTTCTTCTCGAGTGATCCATCCCCGTTCCACGCCGATAATGATGGCAGTGAAATAAAAGCCCTGTTCCTCAATTGCCAAGGGAACGTAATTGTGGATTCCAATATAATCTCCGTTTGTCATGCCATAGGTCGGGCTCTTGGGATCATCATTCCATTCTTCCCAAAAGAAATC
>JABHOU010000477.1 GCA_018695085.1 Opitutia bacterium
ATCCTCGGGGCAAGAACCGGTCTTGATGGACTTGAGGGCACAGGACTGTACGCCCGAAGGGTCTTGATGCCGATGGTGAGCTTCCTGCGCTCGATAAATAAGCGTAGTGATCGGGAGATCGTAAATGGAACGAATTTCTTCAATAGTATAGCGAGTCATAGGATGTTCTTGATGAAGGATGAAGGTTTTAAAGTGAATTAGTAATTCAGTATGAAGTCGCCTCGATTGCTTCTAGGGCAGTAGAGCAAAGAAATGAAATCTCTTCGTCGGAAATGACGATAGGAGGAACGAGTGGCAAAGAATTTCCAAGTGGGCGGAGCAAAAGACCTCGCTCACGAGCTTCGAGACACGCATCCCTCGCAAATCGACTTTCATGAGGAAAAGATGCTCCGGATTCGGGGCAAAGATCCAAGCAAGCGGTTAGACCTCTTTGTCGAATGCGACGAATACGAGGATGGTCCAAGAACGTTTCACTTACAACACGACCAAAAACTTCTACGGTTTTCGCAACAGCTCCGGAGCTGATTCGATCTTCCAAAAGCTCGCAACTGCGCAATGCAACAGCTGCCCCCAACGGATTCGCCGTATAGGTGTGGCCATGATAGAAGGTCTTGTGCTCATGAAACGGACCAGTAAAAGAGTCAAACACTTCGTTGGTAGTTAAAGTAGCGGCCAAAGGAAGGTAACCTCCCGTGAGACCTTTAGCGAGGCAGAGAAAATCAGGCTGAACCCCTTCCGAGGCACAAACATAAGTTGATCCGATGCGCCCAAATGCGACAAAGACCTCGTCGAGAATCAAGTGTGCACCAGCTTCACGACAGAGGGCTTCAACCTTCCCGGCAAAACCCGGTGGTTGCTGCATCATGCCAGCCGCCCCCTGTACCGAGGGCTCAAGAACAAGAGCGGCCACCCGTCCTTTTTCCTCTTGAAGAATACGAGTCAGGGAATCGAGGCTCTCGGCATCAGTCGCATGCAGCACTTCCCCGCCACACTCCAAGCAGACGGGGGCCTTGAATCGACGAACGGGAAAAGACCAGCGTCGCCATGGTTCGGTAAAAGGTCCGTCCGCTCCTAGGGCCATTGTCCCGAAGGTATCCCCGTGATAACCCCCTTCCATAACAACAATGACAGACCGCTCGGATTGCCCCATCAATTGCCAATGCCGAAGCGATTGCTTCAGCGCCACCTCGACCGAAGTCGAACCATTGTCCGAATAGAAGGCTTTTTCCAAGCCTGAGGGTGAAGATTCCGCAAGCCGTTTGCTCAAGAGAGTGGCAGGATCATGGGCAAGCCCAAGGTAGGTGGAATGCGCAACGCGATCCAGTTGCTCGACAATGGCTTCGTTCAAGGCGGGCTCCGAATGTCCATGGACATTGGTCCAAGTGGATGCATTACCATCCAGATAGCGATTGCCTTCCCGATCAAACAACCAGCAACCCTTACCTCGTGCGATGCTCAAGGGCCGCAGCACTTCGCGCTCCAAGGTCTGGGCAAAGGGGTGCCACGCATGCTCGCGATCCCATGCATCTCTTTCGGCGCTCTCGGCAGAATTTGCCAAGGGTATCTGAAGCTCTGTTAAGGGTAGAATCATTTTCCCTTAACTTAACTACATGCTGATGAAATGTTAAGCTAGAAGAATAAAATCTTTAACATCAGCAACGCCGAACCGACTAAGCTCAGTCGGCAACATCGCGAAAACCGTAATTCTCGCCTAACTTACTTCTTAAAGCCGTCGACCTTGGCGAGAAACTTTTGAGGCTCTTTCTCGAACTTGGCTTTGCAGTTTCCGCAACAGAAGGCGACTGCTTGACTCTTGTAGACAAATACCTGTGCTTTATCTATCGGCTTACCCGAGACAGGACATTTTTTGTTTACGGGATTACTGGTTTTAACTTGCTTGTCGTCATTCTTGACGTCCTTCTCGGACGATGCTGCTTCCGCTTCCCAACCGAGATTGATAACCGGTCCAGCAGAGCGGAGCTTGACAAGTACCGTCCGAAGGCTTGCTTGTTTTGCTTCAACGCCAACATC
>JABHOU010000362.1 GCA_018695085.1 Opitutia bacterium
CAAAAGGCTCGAAGTGAATATCAGAGGCTTGGGCACGAACTGCTTGCTGAAGAAAAAGATTTACGAATCGGATGACGGGAGTCTCATTGGCTGCATCAATGAGTTCGCTCTCCTTCGCTTCATCCAAGTTTTCAAAACCTTCGGAACTAATGTCACCCAAAAGGTCGGCGAGAGTGGATTCATCCTTACCGTAATGCTGTTCGATAAGCCGATCAATCTCACTGGGGTCACAAACGATAAGATGTATGTCCAGATTGAGAGAAAAGGTAAGGTCATCTATTATGGAGGAATTAAACGGATCAGCGGCTAAGAGATGCAGTCCGTCTTCGGACAAGTACAAAGGGAAGACTGCATATTGATTGGCTATGTCGCTCTTAACTAAAGCCAGAACCTCCCCCTCGACTTCATCCACGACCCCCACCTGCACCTCACAACCAAGATACTCTCCGACCAAGCTAAATACATCAGCTCGAGAAGCGATTCCAGCATGTACAATTTCTTCGGCATAGGATTTTTTCCCATCTCGAATATCATCGTCGAACAATTCATCCAATCCATGTTGAGAAACTCCTTCGACTTGCGAGAAGATTTCACGAATAGTGGAGTTGTGATCGATGTACATCCTCGCCTTTCTACTCCTCGGCAGTAGTGCTCATGAGCACCTCGTCAAGAGTGGTGATGCCTGCAAGCACTTTCCGAAATCCGTCTGCGCGCATCGAACGCATACCCATCTGACGAGCTTTGTGGCGCAACTCAACCAAGCTCACGTTATTGTAAATCATTGCCTCGATTTCCTCGTCCACGAGAAAAATCTCGAAAACTCCCTTTCGACCACGATAACCACTACCTCCGCAATTGTCGCAACCTGCCCCCATCATGAATGAGGCTTCCTGAGCTTGCTTTTCGTTGAGTCCGAGAATTTCCAATTCATTGGCGGCGGGATCATAGGGTTGCTTGCATCCTTGACAGATGGCACGAACCAAACGCTGAGCCAAGGCCGCTCTCAAGGAAGCGGAAACAAGGAAAGGCTTAACCCCCATGTCGATCAATCTGGAAACCGCGCTGGGAGCATCGTTAGTATGCAAAGTGCTGAATACCATGTGCCCCGTGAGGGACGCGTTAATTGCAATCTCGGCAGTTTCAAGATCACGAATTTCTCCCACCATCACGATATTTGGAGCTTGCCGCAACATGGCTCGCAAGGCAGCAGTGAAAGTCATTCCCACCTCTGCCCTCACTTGCACTTGATTGATTCCTGCAAGTTCGTATTCGACGGGATCTTCGACGGTGATAATCTTACGGTCGGGAGTATTGATGACATTGAGTGCGGAATAAAGGGTAGTTGACTTACCCGACCCCGTTGGCCCGGTTACAAGAAAGATACCGTCCGGCATGCCGATAACTCCCTCGAACGACTCTTGATCGTCGGTAAAAAAGCCCAACTGAGGCAAACCAAGGCGAAGGCTTTCCTTGTCAAGAATTCGCATAACAATGCTTTCTCCATAAGCAGTCGGCAAGGTCGACACTCGGAGATCAATCACCTTTTCTCCAGCCTTCACGGTAATCCTGCCGTCAAGCGGTACTCGCTTCTCAGCCAAACTAACGTTGGCCATTAACTTTGTGCGTGAAATTATCGAAGGTTGTAAACGTTTCGGAGGATCGGGTTGCTCTCGTAATTTGCCATCAATACGAAATCTGATGCGAAATTTTTTCTCCAGAGGCTCCATATGGATGTCCGAAGCCCGCATCTCCAAAGCATCTTTTATGAGAGAATGAACATACTTGATGATGGGAGCGTCTTCCTCGCTAACCGTTTCGGTGTGCTTGCCATCGCCTATTTCGAGATCCTCTTCCCCCATATCGCTGAAGAAATCGGACATTTTCTGTTCATCCGCCACACCGTAAGCCTCATCGATGGATTTTAGAACGTCCCCTCGATAGGCAATCTTAGGATTGATGGTTTTTCCTAGAACATGAGTGAGGTTGTCGAATGCGTCCTGATCCACCGGATTGGCAAGAGCAAGATCGATCTCAGTTCCGTTGAGCTCCAAGGGGAAAACTTCATATTGACGAGCAACCTCGACTGGAACGGCTGCAACAGTTTCACTGCTTGGATTGACCAAGGAAAGATCCACCGTTTCCATGTTCAATTCGGAAGCGAGGAAATCGACGAAGACCTGAGTAGAAGAACCAGTGGCTTCTATAAGCTTGTCCATGAACGCCAAATCAGGGTCTATGGACACTTCCAGTTCATCGGTCGGAATCGACTCCAATTCGCCACGAACGGAGGCCACAATTTCGCCAAAGCCTTCGTTGTTTTGTTCGAAGGCTTGCAGCAAGTATTCGTCGGTCTGGTTCACGGAGCTAAAAAAAACTCAATCAAGATAGGAAAACCTCTTGAAAAAAGGCAACCGAAAGAAAAACAGAGATCGTGCCAGACAACAAGACTCTGGAAGGGAACACCTCAACGCCCCAAACCCATGAGGAATTCGGGATTGTTTTTGGTTTTCTTCACACGCTGAATGAACATCTCCATAGCATCGACGGGAGGCACGCCTTTGAGGGAACGTCGAAGAGCGTAAATTTTCCCAAGTTCGTCGGGGTGATACAATAGTTCCTCTTTTCTGGTTCCGCTTTTCTCAAAATCCAAGGCGGGGAAAATGCGCTTGCTAACAAGTTCTCGATCCAAATGAAGCTCCATATTTCCAGTACCCTTGAATTCTTCGAAGATAACTTCGTCCATCTTGCTTCCGGTATCTATCAAAGCGGTACCGAGAATCGTCAAGCTTCCCCCTCCCTCGATATTTCGGGCAGAACCGAAGAAACGCTTCGGTCGTTGAAGAGCCGATGCCTCCACACCTCCACTGAGGATTTTGCCGCTGTTCGGCATAGTCGTATTGTAAGCCCGAGCGAGTCGGGTAATGGAATCCAACAATATCACCACCTCTTTCCCCACTTCCACCATACGTCGAGCCTTCTCTATGACGATTTCTGCGGCGTGCACATGGCTTTCTGCGTTTTCGTCGAAAGTGGAAGCGATTATTTCTGCATCGGAAACTTGACGGCGGAAATCAGTGACCTCTTCGGGTCGCTCGTCGACCAACAAGATAATTAGATGGGCATCAGGATTGTTAGTCCTTATGGCACGAGCCATGCATTGCTGAAGGACGGTTTTACCCGTTCGAGGCGGAGCCACGATGAGACCGCGTTGGCCAAATCCAACGGGAGAAACTAAGTCGACCACCCGCATGGGACGAGTTTCGCATTCGTTATCGGGTCGACGGGTCTC
>JABHOU010000387.1 GCA_018695085.1 Opitutia bacterium
AGTTCGGGGGATTGGCAAGAGCTTTCCCGGCGTCCGTGCCCTCAATGGCGTTGACCTCGCCCTCGGGCAGAGTCAAGTGCTCGGTCTCATCGGTGAGAATGGAGCCGGCAAGAGTACCTTGATGAAGATTCTGGCCGGAGTCCAGCCTCCCGACGATGGTGAAATACAAATGGATGGCGAGACCGTTTCGATCAATACCACCCGAGAAGCCCTCGATCATGGCATCGCCTTGATCCATCAAGAACTCAACTTGGCCACCAATTTGAGCGTAGGAGCAAACGTTTTCCTCGGTCGTGAACTTTTGAAAGGCGGTTTGATCGATGATGCCCGTATCAACGAGGAGTCGAATAAATATCTGCAAATGGTCGGTCTCGACTTGGACCCGACGACCTTGGTCGAAGATCTCACGATCGGGCGGCAGCAAATGGTGGAGATCGCGAAGGCGTTATCCATCGATGCTCGCGTCCTTATCATGGACGAACCCACATCCAGCCTCTCGCAGGCTGAAACGGAATACCTGTTCGAAGTGATTAAGGATTTGCGCACGCGAGGTGTAAGCGTGATCTACATTTCCCACCGACTTGGAGAAGTCAAGGAGTTGGCCGATCACGTTACCGTTCTTCGCGATGGCGAAAACGCCGGTGAGCTAAGCCGCGAAGAAATTTCTCACGATTCCATGGTACGCCTTATGGTGGGGCGCGAACTTTCCCAATATTACGATCACAAGCAACGGGAACCCGGCGAGGTGGTTCTTGAGGTAAAGGGTTTGCGAACTCCCGAGCATCCCGAGCATGCCATAGATTTTACTCTGCGAGCAGGCGAAGTCGTGGGTGTGGCAGGCTTGGTGGGGGCAGGGCGCACGGAGATGCTGGCGACCTTGTTCGGCGTCACTCCCGCGTTGGGTGGTTCCATCGCGATCAAGGGACAACCATCGGAGATCAATTCTCCTCTCGATGCGATTCGCGGAGGCTTGGCGTTGGCACCCGAGGATCGTAAGCAACAGGGGCTCGTCATAGACATGAGCGTACGAGAAAACATGAGCCTCGCTGCCCTTCGCAGAGATCAAAAAAAATGGGGCTTTCTCGATTTCGCCAAGGAACTCGACATCACCGCTGAAATGATCAAGAGCATGCGGGTGAAAACTCCGAGTGATGATCAGGTCGTTCGCTACCTTTCGGGGGGGAACCAGCAGAAGGTCGTGCTAGGAAAATGGCTTACCATGAAACCCACCGTCCTCTTACTGGACGAACCTACTCGTGGGATCGACGTCGGGGCTAAGCGAGAAATCTACGGACTGATGGAGGAATTGGCGGATGCGGGCGTCGCCATCCTTTTCGTTTCCAGTGAACTGGAAGAAGTGCTCGGCATGTCCGATCGCGCTCTCGTTATGCACGAGGGACGATTGACGGGTGAATTGTCTCGCGAAGAGCTTAGCGAGGAGAGTGTCATGCAGCTCGCTACGGGAAATCCGGAATCCTCAGGCAAAGCCGCCTGAATTATCAAACTTACAATTTGTTTCCATGAAGAAAATTCAAGGCATCTTTCTAATCCTAGTCTGCGTCATCGTCCTGACCACCATAATGAGCGACGTTTTCTGGGGGTCCTACAACTTGGAGAACGTCCTGCGGCGCACCGCCCTTTTTGGAATCATCAGCATAGGAGTGGCGTTCGTTATAATTACCGGCGGAATCGATCTATCCATCGGATCAGTCATTTGTCTGGTGGGGTGTGGACTGCCGTGGTTGTTGGTGGAGCAAGAAGTTTCGGTGCCTGTAGCTCTTTTGGCCGTTTTCGGTTTCTCCTTGGCGGTCGGTTTACTTCACGGAATTCTCATTACTAAGGTAAAGCTTCAGCCCTTTGTTGTTACCCTCTGCGGACTCCTTCTTTACCGCGGAATCACTCGCGGGTTCACGGGGGATCAGTCTCAAGGGTTCGGTACGGACTTCAAGGGGATTCGGGAACTGGCAACGGGAGAAATTCCATTATTTGGCTTTAATTTGCCGATGCCGTGCGTGTTCCTCGTGGTGG
>JABHOU010000670.1 GCA_018695085.1 Opitutia bacterium
CGGCGAAAGCCCGAAAAAGACTTTCGTCGGCAAAGGAATCCACCGACTCGGTATTGACCGACGATCCGTTGTCCAGTGAGTTCATTATTCGTCGATGGATGGTTCAGCCAACAGAACCTTCCATCTCCATGTCAATGAGCCTTTTGAGCTCGACGCTGTACTCCATAGGGAATTCTCGAATCAAGTCGTTCACAAAACCGTTTACGCTTAGGCTCACGGCGTCCGACTCAGTCAGTCCTCTCTGGCGCATGTAGAAAATTTGCTCAGCGTTCAATTTGGAGACGCTGGCCTCGTGCTGCACTGCATTACCGTTGCCACGGACCGTAATGGCAGGGTAGGTGTCCGTTCGGCTGTTTGCGTTGATCAGCAGGGCGTCACATTCAGTGTTGTTACGACAATTCCTCAGATGTCCGGGTATTTGTACGAGTCCACGATAAGAGGAACGGCCTTTGCCGATCGAAATTGATTTTGCGATGATGTTACTTGTGGTCTCGTCGGCCGCATGGACCATTTTGGCCCCCGTGTCTTGATGCTGTCCGTCATTGGCGAGAGCAATTGACAGAACTTCTCCCCTTGCCTTGCGACCCTTCAAAATGACACCCGGGTACTTCATTGTGAGGCGCGAACCGATGTTGCAGTCTATCCACCGCACTTCGGATTCCTCGTGGGCCATCGCACGTTTTGTTACTAAGTTGAACACATTGTTCGACCAATTCTGAACAGTGATATACTGAATCTTGGCTCCAGGCATGGCCACCAGTTCCACAACAGCACTATGTAGAGTCGCGGTCTCGAACTTAGGTGCCGTACAACCCTCCATGTATGTGAGTTCTGCGCCTTCGTCAGCGATGATCAGCGTACGCTCAAACTGGCCGAAGTTTTCGGCATTTATTCTAAAGTAAGCCTGTAACGGTTGGGCAAGCTTAACTCCAGGAGGTACATAAATAAAGCTACCGCCGCTAAAAACTGCTGCATTAAGTGCGGAAAACTTATTGTCCGAGGCAGGGATGACCTTGCCAAACCATTTGCGAAAAATTTCAGGGTGATCCTTCAGGCCGTCTGATGAACCGACAAAGATAACGCCTTCTTTTTCCAGTTCAACTTTCATCCGAGAGTAAGCGGCTTCGCTATCGAATTGAGCTTCTACCCCCGCGAGGAATTTTCTTTCCTGCTCTGGAATTCCAAGTCTCTCGAAGGTTTGTTTAACATCGTCGGGAACATCTTCCCATGTGCGGCTTGGCTGTTGACCTTTGGCTAGGTAGTAGCGAATTTTGTCGAAATGGATATTTTCTAAATCTTTTGTTGCCCAGTGCGTGGGCATTGGTTTGCGAAAGAAGGTGTCCAAGGCTTTGAGCCTGTAGTCTCGAATCCATTCGTCTTCCCCTTTGACCTCCGAGATGTATTGGACGACTTCTTCCCGCAAACCGACCCCCGCATCATATTGGTAGTCCGTTTCATAGCGGAAGTTGCCCTTGTCCCGATCTACATCGATTTTGGTTGGTTGAATCATAAGGGAATCTCTCGGTGTTTTAGGCGACGAGTTCTTCGCGAACCCAATCGTAGCCTTTTGCCTCTAGTTCCAACGCTAGTTCCTTGTCGCCCGTTAGCGCAATGCCGCCTTCCCACATTACGTGAACTTTATCTGGTACAATATATTCCAGTAATCTTTGGTAGTGGGTGATGACTAGTATGCCTCGGTCGGGGTTACGCATTTGGTTGACGCCTTTTGCGACGATTTTGAGGGCGTCGATGTCAAGACCGCTGTCGGTTTCGTCCAATATGCAATACTTGGGCTTGAGCATCGCCATTTGTAGGATTTCGCAACGTTTTTTCTCTCCACCCGAGAAACCTTCGTTTACGGAGCGTGAGGTGAACTTTCTATCGATGCCTAGTTCGTCCATGCGGGCATATAAATCTTTGTAATAACCAACTGCGTCGAGTGTTTCGTTTTCAGCCAAACGTCCCTGAAGCGCAGCTCTTATGAAGTTGGCGATGCTTACACCAGGAACCTCGAGCGGGTATTGGAACGCAAGGAAGAGACCCAAACGAGAAATTGCATCTGGTTCCATTCCCAGTATTTCTTTACCGTCAAGCAATGCAGACCCGCTGCTTACCTCGTAATCCTCGTGACCTGCGAGCACTTTAGAAAGCGTACTTTTCCCGCTCCCATTAGGTCCCATGATTGCGTGTACTTCACCCTTTGGGATAGTAAGGTTTAATCCTTGCAGTATTTCTTTATCTTCGATCTGGGCACGAAGATCTTTGATTTCCAAATAGTTCACTAATTTAAATAGGGTTTGGGAAAATAAAGTTACGAAACTGTATTTGTTTCAGGTCCCCGTCCAAGAAACGATAGTTCTATGGCGTCGGCGGTAAATCCATCGGGTAGAAATTGCTCGATGGCAGAAAGTCTTTCATCATCCAAGGACACGTCGTATACTTGGCCGGTCTCGCGACAATGGAAGTGGGCATGTGGGGTTCTGTTTGGGCAAAAACGGGTCGGAGCACGGTCTAGATGGACTTGTTTTACTAATTCGCATTCGACCAACGTGTCCAAGCAATTGTAGATAGTGGCTAAAGAAATGCTCGGAAGTTTTTCACGAACGCGGACATGAATGTCGTCAGCGGTAGGATGATCACGTTTTTCGAGTATAATTCCATAAACGCAGGTGCGTTGACGAGTCGGACGAAGATTACGGGATTTTAAGGCGTGCTTCAGCCTATTGCGTTCTGTCTCAGGGAGAGAAGTTTTCATTTCCTCTTGCTTAACGATACTGAGACTCGTTCGCAAGAAATAAATGGAATTATTCTAATCTGCTCCTGCGATCATAATTGTGATTATCAGCAATCTATGCCGCAAGGGCGGGTTGACTTCAATAGTCGGTAAAGGTGAAAAGTCCCCACAAAAAAGTGGTTTTGTTACCGCTGAAGTCCCGACGGTACCATAATTCGTCAGATTGCAACTGGAGAGTACCAGTTTCAATGGGAGCAAAAGAATCCGGAGAGTGAGTAAACGCACCTGCTACATTAATGTTTTTTGATAAATACTTTTTGGCTTGGGGAAACATGCTGCACCCAGAAAAACCAATTGCAGAAATCGTCAAAGTGAGAACTATGACGATCTGTTTGGTTTTTCGTTTAAATGACTTCATTAATCCTACGAATGGAAGCATTTGAACATTGGTAAGTCAACTGGCAAAAGCTTCAAGAGTTCCTTCGCTTTCCTCCGTTGCTACTCAAAATGTTTCTGTTGAGATGAGATTTCTTCCTTCTAAATATGCTTGGTTTAGAAGTTCTGCGTTGTACCTATGGCGAGCATTGATATTGTAGCTTTTAATCTTCAATAACTCATGAGCAAAGGAAATTCTAAAATGGAGGAAATTGTGGCTTTGTGCAAACGCCGTGGTTTCATTTTCCACTCTTCCGAAATCTATGGCGGAATCAACGGTTTTTTCGATTACGGTCCCCTCGGTGTCGAACTACGTAAGAACATAAAGGATGCATGGTGGGAAGACATGGTGCGTCGTCGAAACGATGTAGTGGGACTGGACTGTAGCATCATAATGAATCCCGAGGTTTGGCGATCTTCAGGCCATGTCGATGGTTTTACCGATCCGATGGTGGACTGTCGCGAATCCAAGATGCGGTATCGAGCTGATCAACTTTATTGCGGTCCTGTTGTCGTGGGAGAGGAAACCATAGGCTGGATTTCGGTTCTCGAATCTGAAGTCATGCAGGAAGAGGCAGATGGAAAAGCTGTCGAAATGAAGCGCAAGCAGAGTAAGCAAGGTAATTTGGTTCCCGTTTCGTTGCGTCCTTTCGACGAGATGTCTTCCGAAGAACGTTCACTTGCTCCTTCACCTGCTACCG
>JABHOU010000232.1 GCA_018695085.1 Opitutia bacterium
GATGGCGGAATATTCTTCACGAATCAGTTTGATGGCTACAACCTTTCGGAAACCGCCAATTCCTTGTTGCACGGCTTCGTAGACCATGCCCATACCGCCCTCAGCTATTTTATGAGTGAGCTCGTAGTGTACCTCGTTGAAAATGTGCTTCACTGATTCTGACATTATATTGCTAAACTTTTTTATAGGGAAAACCACACGGATAAGGCAAGAACCTTCGCAAAAAAGCGAGCGTTCCATCTTTAATTGGCGCGAGATACGCTTACTTGTTGTTTCTGCCCTCGGAATTTCGTGCTGAACAAACCGCTACGCCTTGCGTTGACTAATGCCAAAGTTAAATGCATTGTAAATAAATGATAACATTAACCGACCAAGCCGCGACGCGAGTTCGCGAAATGGGTGCAGAAACCGGAGATGCCTCCAAAATGCTGCGTATTTTCGTCGAACCAGGCGGATGTTCCGGCTTCGAGTACGGAATGAGCTTCGACAAGCCCAAGGATGGTGACAAAGTGCAAGAGTCTAACGGAGTCACTTTCGCCATCGACACCGACAGCTTGACTTATCTTGGTGGTTCCGAGGTTCACTTCGACGACGGATTGGCGGGCAAGGGGTTCGAGATTCGCAATCCCAATGCTCAATCGACCTGTGGTTGCGGAAAGTCATTTAGCTAAAATGATAAGTTTTCGTACCTAGACCTAGTCCTTTTTTAACGAAAATTATACTTTTTTCTAAGGAATCCGGCTTTCAGCCGTCATAAATTCTGAATGACTTTATTTTCAACATGCCGCGAATGGTAGTTTTAGATCAAAAGACTGCAATCCTTGGCTTTTACTTGGGAGGCTTGACTTTACATGCCCCCTCGTGTGTCTTGAAGGTATTCCGTAATTCCTGACCTAGAATCCTTTGAATATGAATATTCTGAGATCCCACATTTTCGCCTTTGCTTCAGCGTACTTCGCCTTGACTTCAGGTCTTTCCGCACAGGATCTGCCAGGTTCCCCGCTTCCGGGAAAACCTACGACTACGGCACCAGTCGGCACAGGGACTAGCACTCTCCCCCCTAGTACTGATGCACCGCCCCCGCCCGGAGGCAAACCGAAAGCTGAACCTGCAGAAGTCGATCCCGCCACAGCTAAGGAATTAAAGGATGTTATTTCGAGCAATCTGTACGCCTGTTCCAAGAGGAACCTAACTATGGCGATGGGTACGATACATCCCGAATCCCCCACCGTCGACAGTTCTCGCGACATGATGCGTTACATCTTCGCCCGGCTTCGCCTCAAGTACACCTTGGAAAAGACAGAAGTCATTGATGTGCGAGGGGGCGAGGCCCGAATCAAGGTTACGCAAGCGACACAGAAGATCTCGGGCAACGCTGCCTTCCGTGATAATCGCGTCACCATCATCCACACTCTCAAGCGCGATGGTCAAAAATGGAAAATGTTCAGCTCGGAAGCTCAGTCCATTCAATTCTTCGAGTACTAGAGCAAAGGTTCAGAGGTAGCATTTAAATGCACCTCACATTTTGGCTAAAGTGTCGATCCCCAACAACCCCAGTCCCGTTTCCAGAATCAACAATGTTCTGGAGCAAAGCAACGAACGACGCGCTCGTACTTCAGGTTCGTCTACCATCACTTTGTCTGCGTTGTAGAATGAACTGAAGTCTGTAGCCAGTTCGTACAAGTATCCGCAGAGGTGGTGCGGTTTCAGTTCACCTATGGTCTGTTCTAGAACGGAAGGAAAATAAATCAACTTTCGGGCCAGAACGTTTTCTGATTCGGTAACGGGAGCGGAAGCATACTCCTCGCCGGAACCAGGTTCGATTTCCAGTTTGCGAAAAATGCTTCGGATACGTGCGACAGCATACTGGAGGTAGGGTGCAGTATTCCCCTGAAGGGCAAGTAACTTGTCCCATGAAAACACATAGTCGAGGGTGCGATCCTGCGATAGGTCGGCGTAGCGAACGGCACCTAAGCCGATGATTCGGGCACGCTTTTCCATCTCGGTTTCGTCGAGTTCGGGATTCTTCTGCCTAACGATGACCTTTGCTCGAGAAACGGCTTCATCGAGAAGATCAAGAAGCCTTACCGGTTGTCCCTCCCGCGTCTTGATAGCCTTGTTGTCTTCGCCTAGGATTGTGCCGAACCACACATGACGGAGGCGCGGCACCGTCTTCCCCTCGGCGGCAAACCACTTTTCAGTGGTGAGAAACAATTGAGAGAAGTGATCTTGCTGTCGTCCGTCCGTTACGTAAACGATCTCTTCAGCCCCCAGTTCGTCCGTGCGATAGCAGACGGTAGCAAGATCAGTGGTGGCATAGTTGCTAGCGCCGTCGGACTTTCGAATGATGAATGGTTGCTTGGCAAAACGCTTGTGCTCCTTATGGAAGACGACCAACGCCCCTTCGCTTTCTTCGCAAATGTCATTTTGGGTTAATCCCTCGTAGACGGCATCGACTTTGTCTCGGTAAAAACTTTCGCCAAGGATTTCGTCGAAATCAATGCCCAACCTATCGTAAACTTGGTGAAAGGAGGCTAAGCTTATCGCATTCACCTTTTCCCAGATAGCCAGATTTTCCTTTTCCCCTTGCTGAAGTTTAAGGAGTTCGGAACGAGCTTCCTCGCGAAGGGAGTCGTTTCCATCGATCAACTGGTTTCCCTCGCGGTAAAAATCTTCTAGCTTAGCAATAGAGTCTTCTCCAAGATCGTCGAGATCGACTTTTGATCTTTTTATCGCAAGGATGAGAATGCCAAATTGAGTGCCCCAATCACCGATGTGATTGTCTCGCGTAACTTCGTTACCGGAAAAATTGAGGAGGCGTGCCATGACATCACCAATGATGGTGGAACGGATATGCCCCACATGCATCTGTTTCGCTGTGTTAGGAGAGGAGAAATCGACCACAACTCGAAAAGGTTTTCGACCTAGTTGGACGGCGTTTCGAAAATCTCGGACGCTCGAATATTTTAGCAACCAAGCTAGCCTAAAGGCAGGAGTGAAGCGGAAATTCAGAAAACCCGGGCCTGCAATATCCACATCCAGTGATTCGTCCTCTTCCAGTGCTCCCATAAGCCTTTCGGCCATTTCTCGAGGATTCTGACCATGTTTCTTGGCGAAGGGAAGAACTCCATTGGCTTGATAATCGCCGAAACGAAGGTCGGCAGGGCGTATTTCCGGAGAGAAGTCCTCGTCGAATCCATCGGTACGAGAAGCAGTTTCGCGTAGGGTGCGATCAAGCGCCCCGGTCAAATTGTAGCTAATTTGCATTTGGTCGGCTATCCAATGCTTAGAAGGAGCAGCGTCAAGCGGTCTTTTCGATCAGCAAAAAAAAGCTCGACAATCTGCATCATAATCGATTAATAAATAACACCTTGTAACTACCCCCGCAACAACTAGACCTAGTCTCTGGAGGCTTATTTATGTCTAAGGCAAGTAATTTATCTCGTAAAAACACAAAACCGTCCTTCACTTACCTAATCGAGAAAAAACGGGATGGAGGTGAGTTCTCCGAAAGCGAAATCCGTTTTTTGGTAGATTCGATCCTAGATGATGAGATGCCCGAGTTTCAGCAAGCTGCTTGGGTTATGTCGGTCTTTTTTCAAGGAATGTCCGCTCAGGAAACAGCTACGTTTGCAGAGGAAATGATGCTATCCGGGGAGGTCATCGAACTGGCAGACGTCTCTCGTCCTAAAATAGAAAAATATTCAACAGGCGGTGTCGGAGACAAGACTTCATTGGTTCTCGGTCCTCTCGCAGCAGCTGCTGGGGTAGCCATGCCCATGATGAACGGAATCGACGAGGAGTTCCTCATTTCCGGATTGAATAAGTTATCTTCGATTCCCAAGGTAAAGACCTCTTGTGATCTCGACGAGTTCGGAGACCAAGTGAGAAAGGTGGGTTGTATCTTTGTTGAGCGTCACAAAGAAATTTCACCTGTCGAATCCCTACTTTACTCGCTTCGACAGAAAATTGGAGGGATACCCTCGATCCCTTTTATCACGGCAGGAGCCATGAGTCGGAAACTTGCATCCGGTGCTGAAGGTGTAGTCGTAGACGTCAAATGGGGAAAAGGTTCTTTTATCAAGAATCCAGAGGATGCCAAGCAGCTTGCCCGATCACTTACCAGAGTCGGTCGATCCTTGAAAAGGAGATGCGTCGCTCTTGTGACTGATGCAAACCAGCCTCTCGGCAATTGCGTGGGGACTGCCCTCGAGGTCAAGGAAGCCATCGAGTTGCTGAAAGGGGAAGGTCCCGAAGACCTACAGGACCTCGTCATGAAATTAGGCATGGAAATCGTTCGGCTAGCTGGTGTTGCCGGCTCAACCCTTTCTGCCAAGCAAACGGTACGCCAGCATTTGGAAGACGGTTCCGCTCTTGAAAAGTTCAAGGAAATGGTCGAAGCGCAAGGAGGAAAAACTGATTGTATCGACGACCCCGAAAAGCTTCCGCAAGCCAATCACGTCAAAAAACTTCCTGCACCCAAACGTGGTTACGTTCATACCATTGATTCCGGGCAATTGGCTCGTGGCGTGCACATGTTGGCTTTTGACGACAAAGGCAAAATGGATGGAGCGGTCGGAGTGGCTGAACTTTGCAAGGTTGGCACGCAAATGAAACAAGGCGAGGCACTGATGCAAATTCACTACAACGATGAAGCACGCCTCGAGGCGGCAATGGAGTACTTCAAAGCAGCTTATAGACTTGCTCCAAAGCGCCCGAATCCCGCGCCATTGATAGTTGAGCGAGTAGCCTAGCTTTTATTGCAGTCAGTATTTCTGCAATCCGCCAATCCTAGATGCTACCCTACGTGGGGTAAGTAGGCCAATCAACTAGGCGCGACCAAGGTATGAACCATCCGCGGTACTTACTCTGATGACTTCGTCCTTCTTAATGAACAGAGGGACTTGCACAACCATTCCGGATGCAATAGTAACGGGCTTCTGCACATTGCTGGCAGTGTCTCCACGCACGGCATCGGGAGCTTCTATCACCGTAGCCTCAACCGATGCGGGCAATTGTAACCGAATGGCTTTTCCTTCTATCAAAAGCACGTCATAGGAGTTGCCCTCTACTAAAAACTGCTTGTCGTCTCCGATAAGGACTTCGCCAAGAAGAGTGTCCTCATAACTCTCGGTATCCATGAAATGATACCCATCTGCATCATGATAACTGTATTCTAGCGATACAGTATTTGTGTGCAGAAACTCTACGTTGTCGGTGGAACGAAACTTTGTCGTAGTCGTGGAACCGCTTTCCAGATTGCGCAAAGTGGTTTGCACAAAGCCTGCTTGACGACCTTGAGTGCGGTGCAACATTTCAAGGACTAAGTGAGGGGCGGACTGATATACGATTACGCGTCCTTTTCTAATGTCGGTAGGTGATGGCATGAATTCAGATGTTGCTAGAGTGGTAGTTTAAAGACCAAATAGTTACTCGATTCCAGTAAACTTGCCAACCACCTTTCTTTAAAATATTATTTTTCAAATGTCTATAGCTTCCCCTGCAATTGAACTGATTTCTTGGAATGTAAATGGTCTTCGAGCTTGTCGAAAAAAAGGCTTCGACGAATTTATTCGCGAGCGAAATCCCGATGTGGTCTGCCTTCAAGAAGTTAAGCTAAATCCCACTTGCATTCCGGAGGATGACTTCGGATATCCTTTTCGTCGCTATCACTTGGCTGACAAACCCGGTTATTCGGGTACGGCAGTTTTCGCTAAGGAGGAACCGCTGTCCGTATCGATCGACATTCCGGGGGATGAATCGCATTCGGGAGAGGGGCGTATCATTACCTGCGAATTCGATGGTTTTCACCTAGTGAACACCTATGTCCCCAACTCGAAAGGGGATCTGTCTCGGCTTAGCTATCGACATCAATCCTGGGATCCCGCCCTTCGGTCTCACCTTATTGAGCTTCATAAGACGAAACCCGTGATTCTTTGCGGGGATTTAAACGTTGCTCACATGGAAATCGATCTGGCGAATCCGAGAACGAACAGAATGAATGCAGGATTCACGGATGAAGAACGGGATGGGATTTCCAAGCTTCTTCAAGATGGCTTTCTGGATACCTTCCGCCATTTTCATCCAGATGCAGCAGATGCCTATTCTTGGTGGTCTTACCGGGCAGGAGCGCGTGCCCGTAACGTGGGGTGGCGGCTTGATTACTTTGTTACCTCCGAGGATCTCGCCCCCTCACTCCGAGAAGCTTTCATTTTACCGGAGATTCACGGTTCGGACCATTGCCCGGTAGGCATTCAAATCACACGAGGATAAAGTAAGCCTCCTTCTCCTTAATTTACGCTATAGTCATAAGACTAAACATTTTACACCCCGAATACTTGGAACCCCTGTGAGTGAAATAGAGGAAAGGCACCTCAAGCGTGCTCTTGAGCTAGCCAAGAAGGCTTGGGGCGAAACCCATCCCAATCCGATGGTCGGGGCAGTAATCGTTGAGAATGATGAACTCGTGGCCGAAGGCTACCATGCTCGAGCGGGCGAAGCCCACGCTGAAATCGTAGCCCTCGACAACCTTGGTCGATTACCGTCCCCAAATGCCGAGCTCTATGTTACCTTGGAACCCTGTTCAACAAGGGGTCAAACAGGTTCCTGCGTGGAAGCTATTAGTAAAGCTGGTTTCAGCCGAGTCGTGGTTGGGGCACTTGATCCTAATCCCGTTCATGCCGGACGCGGTTTGGACAAACTCCGTGAAGCAGGTATCGAAGTATGCAAGGTCGAAGGTCAGCTCGCCGAAGCCTGTTTGAATCTCAATCTTATTTTCAATTATCAAATCGTTCGCAAACGGCCCTTTTTTGCCCTGAAACTGGCTGTGACCAAAGATAATAAGATCGCGGAAAGCCATGGCCGACCCAGCGTAATAACAGGGGAAGAAGCCCGTGCCGACGTCATGCATTGGCGAAGGCTTTTTCCTGCCATTGCCATAGGTGCCGGAACCGTGATTGCAGATGACCCCTGCCTTACCTCACGCTTGCCCAGTGGAGAGTGGTGTCCTCGCCGAATAATTCTAGACGGGAAACTCTCTTCCGTTCCCAAGACAGGACGCTTGCCAAAAGTGTATTCAGATAGCTTTTCTAAAAACACCCTTGTGGTTACCGATAAAGCCAGCTCGGTTGACCACATTCGTCGTACTAGGCTAATCGAAGCAGGTGTTACGATTCGCGAACTACCCTTGGATTCCGGGGACGGCTTTTCTTACCAAAAGCTTCGCGAGATACTAGAAGACGAGGGTCTCACGGGCGTCTATTTCGAGGGTGGAGCCAAAGTTGCTCACCAAATGCTAAGGGAAAAAGCCCTCGACTATTTGTTTTGGTATCAATCATCAAAAACATTTCCCAATGCCGATGCAGTTAAGGTTCCACCGCTCGCGGACTTTCCACTTCCTGACAAACTTCAATCCACGAGATTTGGAGAAGACTCCTTAATTTGCGGACCATTAAACTTCTCACATTGAGAAATATCTATCTTATATGAAAATCTATCTCGCTTCCGGGAATCAACACAAACTCAGTGAATTGACAATCGCTCTTCAGCAAGCAGAACTTGATGGTTGCGAGGTCTTTTCCGCGAATCTTATTGGTGGAATGCCCGAAGTTGATGAAACGGGCGATACCTTTGAAGCGAATGCGATTATCAAGGCAGAGGCACTTCGCCTACAGGGACCCAAGGATGCCTTCTACCTAGCAGATGACAGCGGCATTGAGATAGATCAACTTAACGGACAACCGGGTATTCGTTCAGCCCGTTACGCCGGCAATAACTGCAGCGACCAGGCGAACAATGAAAAAGTCCTTAGCGAGTTAAAAGAAGTCCCTGAGGAGGATCGAGGTTGTCGATTCCGTTGCGTCCTAGCTCTTATGGGAGAAGGTCTAACCAAAACCTTTTCAGGAACATGCGAAGGGACTCTTCTTCGTGAATACCGAGGTTCAGGCGGTTTTGGCTATGATCCTCTTTTTCTTCCAAAAGAAAGCGAAAGTACTTTTGCTGAAATATCTTCCGAGGAGAAAGCTAAAATCAGCCATCGAGCACGAGCCTTGCGCTACCTGATGGAATACTTAAGAGAGCGACTTTCCTTGAACTAGGAAAACCGCTTTAGACCAAATCGTGGCGTATTTACTTAGCCTTGATTTTTCCGACCTTCTTCCAACGACCGGTTTTTCCAGAATCCAGTACTGCTTCGCAAATATATTGAGTTTCTAGAGCATCACGAAAATCGGGTCGAAGTGGGCGCTTCTTGCGGGAACTGAGGCCTTCCACGAAGTCTGCGAACTGATTGATGAAGGTGTGTTCATAACCGATGTTTAGACCGGGCACCCACCATTTGTCCATGTAGGGGTGGTCTCCGTCGGTGACGTGAATGGAACGCCAACCACGGGTCTGCTTGTCCTCCTTGTCGTACTCGTAGTAGTCAAGTCGGTGCAGGTCGTGAAGGTCCCAGGCTAGGGACCCGTCGGCTCCATTGATTTCGAATGTATAAAGAGCCTTGTGGCCACGAGCATAACGGGTGGACTCGAAGATGGCCAGTGAACCATTGGCAAACTTGGCGAGGAATGCACATGCGTCATCAATCGTAACCTTTTGCTTTTTGCCCGTGCCGGTGTGCGTACGTTCTTTGATGAAGGTTTCCGTCATGGCGGAGACTTCTACGATTGGCCCGTTAAGCCAAATGGCGGTGTCGATGCAGTGGGCGAGAAGATCGCCGGTGACTCCGGAACCTGCCACCTTCGCATCAAGGCGCCAAAGACCTTCGCCACCTTGTGGAAGATCAGCGTCGATGGTCCAGTCTTGAAGGAAGTTGGCTCGGTAGTGGTAAACTTTACCGAGGCGCCCCTCATCTATAAGGTTTTTTGCCAAGGTAACAGCGGGCACTCGACGATAATTATACCAAACCATATTCGGCACTCCGGCTTTTTCGACCGATCTCACCATGGCCTCGCCCTCCTTGCAATCCAGAGCCAAAGGTTTTTCGCAAAGAATAGCCTTGCCCGCTTCCGCTGCGGCGATGGCGATGTCGTGATGGACGTTATTGGGGGCAGCAATGTCAATTACGTCAATGTCGTCTCTGTCTATTAGTTTACGCCAATCTGTTTCTACGGACTCATATCCCCACTGATCAGCAAAATGTTGGGCTCGATCCTTGTTTCTTGCGCAAACTGCCGCAAGCTGAGGTTCATGCTTTAAATCGAAGAAGTTGGAAACCTTTCGGAAGGCATTGGAGTGAGTGCGGCCCATGAAGCCATACCCAATCAATCCGATTCTCAGCGGTTTTTTCTTAGCCATGATAGATAATTTAGGAGTTTTAGTTGTTTGTTTTGGTGGACCCATTCAACAAAAGATCCATACCCCTTGGGATATGGATCTTTTGTATTTGGGTATATTTCTAAGATCGGTTATACTAATCAAAGCTCAATGGGCTTGTATCCACCCTTATTCTTGAAGTGGAATAGCAAAATCAAATAGGCGACAAGCATTATGACGGGAAATATGGCCATATCGGCCAAAGCTCCTTGAGCACTGCCTCCGCGGGCCTTTGAAATTTCTTCGTTTATGGATTTCAACTTTTCTGGATCTTGAATATCTTGGCTCAAGCGAGCGGTTAGGGCCACGTCGTCCACAGCATCATACTTGATGACTTCATAGATGCTTTTGGAAGTCGTGAAATTTCCGTCCTTCAAACTGGGCGCTTGCGCGACAATAGCCTCGTTTCCGGTGATCGACTCAATCTGCTTTCCGTCTTGGAGAGCTCCGATGTATGGGAAACCGAGAGTTCCGACAGCAAGCATTCCAATACCGCTGATTGCATTCAAGGTGAGGGCACCACCTTTGGGCGTTTGCTCCGACACAACTCCCAGCATAGTCGGCCAAAAGAAAGTCTTGCCTACACCGTAAAGGGTTGCGGCAACGAAGATTACCATACCCTCGGTAAAAGATAATGTGTAGAGGCCCGCGATCGCTAATAATGCACTGATCGCTAGCAAAGGGAGAGGCTGAAGCTTGTGAACAATCGGGCCTGCATAAAAACGAAGCACCATCATGATGGCAGAGGTGTAGACCAAGACCCAGCCTGGGTGGAACCTTCCTTCCGCAACACTTTCCATGATCCCGCCGATCCATCCATCCGTGCCGATTTCAGTCGTTGCAAGAGGCATCATGATCAAAACTAAGAAGAAGAGCAGCTTGTTTCCGAGAGCTTTTGTATACATGCCGAAACCGACTACGATAGCTATTCCGATGGCAATGAAGAGGTATTTCTGGTTAGCTGTGACTTCAGCACCTCCTTGACCAGCAAAGTCCATGAGTTGCAAGGTGACGAGAATACCAACTATGATGGCTCCCAAAACGCCGAATTCTCCCAGCATTTCCTTGTAGGATACACCAGCTGCTTCCCGTTCTTGTATAGGAAACTTGCAAGGGAGAAGCATGAGGAGATAAATGACGGCGGGAATTGCAATCAGTCCTACTTTTATGTACCAGTCGACATCCCCCATGAAGATAACGATCATCCCGCAAATTACGAGTCCGCCCGGCCAACCAGCGTGTAGTATGTTCAACCACTTGGTCTTGTCCTTTTTGAACATGGTCGCCACCACCGGGTTGATGAACGCTTCCACGGTACCATTGCCCAAGGCGAGGATCAGACTGCCCCAATAAATCATCTGATACGCTTGTTCTTTGTCTCCGCCTTGGGAAACAAAATAAGCCGATACACCAAGTACAGCCCAAATCGCATGACCGGCGAAAGCAAAGATCATTGCGGTACGGTAGCCAATCTTGTCAATGAAGAGGCTGAATCCTATGATGCTTACGGCAAAGGGCCATATGCCAATCCCGAGAAGTCGTCCACTCTCAGCACCGTCAAGATCGAACTCCGTTGACCATTCACCAACAAGGAACATTCTTCCTACGAATCCGAAGGCTGTTGTGATGAGGGCGATGAAGCACCCCCAGAATAATTTCATGTCAGGTTCGGAATCTTGATTACTCATGACTAGTTGTTTCGCTGGTTTACGACGGTATGGAGTCGTTTGTATAGTTGAATGAAACGATTGTTGTTTAAGAATTTTTTGCAAGCTTGAAAAAGAGCGTGGAATCAAGTCCTAGCGAAAGGACA
>JABHOU010000479.1 GCA_018695085.1 Opitutia bacterium
ATCCGGAGGAAAAACGGTCGGTCGCCTTTCGTAAACTCCTCGGTCAAGCCTTCCGGAT
Organism: Opitutia bacterium; assembly: GCA_018695085.1. Taxonomy (GTDB): domain Bacteria; phylum Verrucomicrobiota; class Verrucomicrobiia; order Opitutales; family Seribacteraceae. The sequence continues at coordinate 59 of JABHOU010000479.1, forward strand.
AGGATTCCAGAATATAATCCCGAAGCTCATCGCCTTCTGCGATATCGATGGTCCCCATCCGACAAAACGTTAATCGGGTATCGACGTCCGAACGCTGGAAACCCATGGCAACCTCGACCCCTCCGCGACTGCCCGCCTTCGCCACTAGAGAAGTTTGGGATTTGCACTTGGAAATCGAAGTTATGTTCAGATCAAGGTATCCCCCTTTCTCGATCACTATCCCACTCCCGGCACGGGACACTTTGGCGAGGGCGGGCGTGATTTTCTTTTTTTCGGAAGTGTACTTCAACGGCGGATCAACATCCAAATTGGCAATGTCGGCACGAGTGACGAAAGGTTCGAAAACCGCGATTTCCTTCATCCGTTCGATGATGGTCATTACGACGTCAAGGTAGGATTCCAGGTGGGGACTGCTTATCATGAGCATCCGCGAATTGTTCTTTAACCCGGTTTCGATACTCGTCCCCTCTTCAGGGAGCCTGTCGATCTCATTGCGAAGGGGAAAACCGAGCAGGTCTTCAAAGGCATATTTCAATTCATAACGGGTTAACCGTCTCACGCCCCCACGCTTTTTCGTCGAGCCATGAAGTTTCACTTTTTTGAACTCCACATCCATCCATCGAGTCATCAAGTCACGTTCGGCATCCGTAGGTTGAGCTTTTTCCTTCGGAGGCATTTCCCCGCTATTGAATGCTTCCCGAACGTCTTCCCATTGATCAAAACTTCTGCCCCTCACCACATCCGGATCAATTTCATCCAACCGCATATCTCCTTTTTGCTTATCCGGACCATGACAGTCCACGCAGTACTTTTGTAGCAACGGTTTGACTGTTTGACTAAAGCCATCCAGGTCCGATTTTATATCTTCTCTTCCTTGCACGGATCCAACTAGAACCAGCAACAAAACCAATCCAGCGACAGGTTTTGCAAAAGAAGAGATCCATCCATTCCATCCGTTGCTATTCATACGAGTTCGAAACAAGGGACATTCTATCCACGATCGGACGTTTCTTTCAATTTCGATTTAACGAATTCCGACAATTTCCTTTCTGCACTTCGACTGTCGGATCGTCTGGAAAAACAAATCTCCGACCAACCGAAGAAAGGTTTTGCCTCCTCCATGAACCCTAGGGCAAAATGATCCCTTTAAAATCCTTATGAAATCAACATTTCCCCATCTATTCCTCTTCCTTATCTGCGGGGCGCACAGCGCTCTTGCCCGACCCAACGTCATCCTCATCATGGCCGACGACATGGGCTATGAAGCCTTGTCCTCGAATGGAAGCGAATCCTGCAAGTCGCCAAACCTGGACAAATTGGCCAAGGGAGGCATCCGTTTCACGAATTGTTTCTCCAACCCGATCTGCACGCCTTCCCGGGCGAAGATCATGACCGGACAATACAACGTACGTAATTACGTTAAGTTCGGCATGCTGGATCGCGGACAGACCACCTTCGCCCATCAACTCAAGGCTGGCGGTTATGCGACTGCGATCGCAGGCAAGTGGCAACTGGGTAAGGATAAGGATGCGCCACAGCACTTCGGCTTCGAAAAATCCTGTCTCTGGCAGCACACCCGCAGCGGTCGTTCCAAGGGGAACGGAAAAACCTTCGACAGGCGATTCGTCAACCCAATGCTCGAATTCAACGGGAAGGAGAAGGAGTACACGAATGGCGAATACGGCCCCCAGATCTGCACCGACTTCATCTGCGACTTCATCGACACAAACAAGAAGAAGCCCTTCCTCGTCTACTACCCGATGATCCTTACCCACTGCCCCTTCGATCCAACTCCGGATTCCACCGACTGGGATTCCAAGCGGCTCGGTTCCACCACCTACAAGGGCGATCAAAACGATCCTCAGCGCCACTTCGTCGATATGGTTGCATTCGCCGACAAAGCCGTCGGGCAGATCGTAGCCCAGCTGGAAAAGTCGGGCGTGCGCGAAAACACCCTTATCATCTTCACCGGAGACAATGGCACCGACAAACCGATCGTCACACCGTGGAACGGGACCAAGGTAGTGGGCGGCAAGGGCAGCATGACGGATACCGGAACGCGGGTGCCTCTCATCGCCAGCTGGCCGGAGGGCATCAAGAAACCCGGACGGACCGTGGACGACTTGGTCGAATTCACCGACATGCTCCCAACCCTCTGCGAAGTCTCAGAAGCCGCACTACCCAAGAACCACCCCTCCGACGGCGCCAGCATCGTCCCCGTGCTTCAAAACAAAGCGGAAACCCGCAAGAAGGACATGATTTACATCTGGTACCGGGGGCGGGTCATGGTTCGCAACAAGGAATACTCCCTCGTTGCCAAGACGGACGGTAGCGGGGCCAATCTCACCAAGTACAAAGGCCCTTTCGATGGTAAGCAACTGGAGGATTCGGTCCTGACCAAGGACGAACGCTCCATCAAGGAAGGGTTCGAGGGTACCCTCGCCCGGCTAGCCAAGACCCGCCTCTCGGGCGTCAGCAAGCAAGTGCGAGCCAAATTGGAGAAGCCCAAGAAAAAGGGCAAGCAATAGCGACCCGTTTGTTCTTCCGGACGTTACAGGAAGGGAACCCCATTCAACCAATCGAAAAATGAAGCTCACTTTTCTTTTCTCACTCTTCGGCGGCCTCATGCTCGGCTCACTCCTCGCTCACGCCGCTCCCGACCGCACGCGGCCCAACTTCATTCTCATCATGGTGGACGACATGGGCTACTCCGACATCGGTTGCTACGGCGGGGAAGTCAAGACCCCCAACCTCGACCAACTCGCCCAAAATGGCCTCCGCTTCACCCAGTTCTACAACACCGCGAAGTGCCACACCACACGGGCCGAACTGCTCACCGGCAACTACGCCTATTCGATCGGAGATAACAAAATGGAGTATGGAGCCACCTTCGGTGAGGTGCTTCGCCCAATAGGCTATCGTACCCTGATCTCAGGCAAGTGGCACCAAGTGCCTCTCCCCACGACCCGTGGCTTCGACCGCTACTATGGACTGGCAGACGGATGCAGTAACTTCTTTAATCCCGGCATTAAAGCTCGTCCAGGCGAGGGCCTTCCGGGAAGAAAACGAACATCGCTAAGGCGTTGGGCCATCGAGGACAAGGTGATCATGGGCTATACCAGTCCTGACAAGAAGTTCTATCACACCGACGCCTTTACAAATTACGCAATCGACCGTCTTGATGAATACAAGGACGAAGAAAAACCCTTCGTCTTTTACCTTCCCTACACCGCACCACACTACCCTCTTCATGCATGGCCGGAAGACATCGCCAAGTACCGGGGCAAGTACAAGATCGGCTGGGACGAGATCCGTAAGCAACGCTTCAAGCGGATGAACGAAATGGGCATCATCGGCCCGAACCACAAACTTACCCCGCGGGCCTCCAAGGCATGGGACGACCTGTCCGATGAACAAAAGGATGCCGAGGATCTTAAAATGGCGGTCTATGCCGCCATGATCGACCGGGTCGACCAGAACCTCGGACGGCTCTTCGCCAAGGTCAAGGAATTGGGCGAGTGGGACAACACCCTCATCATGTTCCTGACCGACAACGGGGCCTGTCCCGAGCAACCCAACACCACCCCGAACATACCGCCAGGCCCCGTGGAGAGCTACCGCACGGTTTCGGTTGGCTGGGCGAATGCCAGCAACACGCCCTACCGCAAGTTCAAGTCGACCGACTACGAAGGAGGCATCCGCACCCCCTTCATCGCTCATTGGCCGGGCGTGATCAAGCCGGGCATGACCAACCAGGTCGGCCACATCATCGACGTCTCCGCGACCTTCCGGGACGTCACCGGAGCGAAGTATCCAAAGAAAATCCTCGGCAACAAGACCAAGCCCCCGCTCGGCAAATCTCTCCTGCCCATATTCAAGGGCGAAGAGCGCGAACCTCACAAGGAAATCTACTGGCACTTCAGCCGGGCCAACGCCGTCCGGCAGGGCGACTTGAAAATTGTCCGGGCAGGCAAGGCATGGGAACTCTACGACCTCAAGGCCGACCCCACCGAGACGAACAACTTGGCCAAGGAACGACCGGATGAAACCGCCGAGCTCGCCAAGATGTGGGAAGACTGGAGGCAGGACTACAAGAACAAGCCGAAGTGAGGCAAAGATTTTGCATTCAGCATGAATGCCTTGGAATCCCCTAGATCTGTTTGATGCGAATATATTTGGTCGCTTCTTTTAATAATAAGTTGTCTCGAATAATCCGAGTGTTAAGAAAATGCGAAATCTTCCTATATCCAATTGCTTCCGAATTCCTGCCCCTCATTTCCCAAAGTTCCTGACGTAGGTTGGCATAGTATATATCCATAATTGGATCCCAGTGATGATCTTAGATCGATAGTTAGCATTTCGGATTTGATACGCTAGCCTCTGCCCGAAAAAATGAGAAAAAATGAATGATTTTCATTGCTACGATTTCTCATTTACTAGTAATCTAAAGGAGGAT
>JABHOU010000480.1 GCA_018695085.1 Opitutia bacterium
CGGTTGCCAGATCGACCTTGGCTCCAAGTCCAAAGGCAAAGGCACTTAGGCTTACCAATGGCAAAGAAAGTCCGCGAATGAGAATTGGATGAATGGAAATCGACAAGAAAACCTGCATGCTTTCTATATTTGCTAGGGTGGTAGAATAGCCCCGGCAAGCATCTAAAAGGTGAAGTTCACAATATGTGTCGAGGGAGCTACCGCATTATTACGAGTAAACTTGTACTTTTGCGCGCCCAAGAGCCGGTCGGCGAGGTTTTCCTTAAGACTGCAGGATCGCCTTCTGGGCTGTGACTAGTTCGGACGTTCCTTTTTCAGCAAGCGTGAGAAGTTCGTCGAGCTGGGTCCGGGTATAAGTGGCTTCTTCTCCTGCTGATTGCACTTCGACGAATTTGCTGGAGCCCGTCATGACGACGTTTGCGTCGACGGAGGCGTCTCGGTCCTCTGGGTAGTCGAGGTCGAGTACGCAGCGGTTTCGGTATACTCCGACTGATATGGCGGCAAGGTGATCGAGGATGGGGTCTTCCTTGAGCTTCCCATTCTCAAGCAAGCTGTTTACTGCAAGGCGAGCGGCAAGCCATGCACCGGTAATGGAGGCTGTACGAGTACCCCCGTCAGCCCGGAGAACGTCGCAATCTATCCAGAGGGTTTTCTCGGGTAGCTTCTTTAAATCGAGGACTGCTCGGAGGGAGCGGCCGATTAAGCGCTGTATCTCAATGTTACGACCATCTTGACGACCTCTGCTTATGGGGCGATCCTTCCGAGTCAGCGTGGAGTAGGGGAGCATTCCGTATTCGGCGGTAAGCCATCCGCCCTGCACTTTCTGTCGTTGCATCCAATTGGGCACCTTGTTCTCGATCATTACGGCGCATATGACTTGGGTGTCGCCGAAGGAGGCGAGCACGGAACCGTCGGCATGAGGAGCGATTCCTGGTTCAAGACGCACTTCTCTCATTTGATCGGCTTCCCGACCAGAAGGTCGGACGAACACATTTTCGAGTTGCTCCTCTAGGGAACCATGGTTTTCGGGGTCAGGCTTCATATTGCTTAAGTGGCTCGGGGTCTATTACGTGAGAGGGCGAGTAGGTGAGGGATTCTCGAAACCAATCCCTTGCCTTGGGGTCGCCGTGGTGAAGGAAAATCGTCTTGGGTTCAAGCTTTTTGGCAAGAGCCAGGAGTTCTTCGCGGTCGGCGTGCCCGCTCATGTCGTACTGGCGAATGCGAGCGCGGATAGGTGTAATGTAGTCGATCGCCTCGAAGGTGAAATCCTGTCCGTTTTGTTTCGTCAGTAGCTTTCCGCCCGGTGTGTCGGGATCGCAGTAGCCGACGAAAATGATGGTGTTTCGGTCGCTACCAAGTAACCCCGAGGCCAATGCGTAGGAGGGTGTGTTCTCGACCAACATGCCGCTACTTACGAGGTATATGCCGGGATGGTTGGGTTCGCGACCGGGTTCTATGCGTCGTGCGACTGGCCGTACGCCAAGGCTTTTGAGAACCTTGCGGCTAAAGTTCACTTGGTGGCTCAGTTTGGATATTTCGTGGAAATAGTTTACGAGGTCCATCCCTAGGCCGGAGCAAAATACGGGTGCGGGAGGGATGGCTCCACGACGGCGAGCCTCATCGAGAATCACAAGTATTTCCTGCATGCGGCCAAGGGCAAACACGGGGATAAGTACGGAACCACCTCGCTTGATCGTTTTTCGAATATCTTCGAGCACTCGGACGATTTCAGCTTCGCGTTGTCTGTCGGGAGCTCGCTCAGTGAGACCACGGGTAGTCTCCATCACCAGAATGTCAACCGGGTCGAGGGGTGGCTTGGCCCCTTTCAGGATGCGTTGGTCGTTGAAGAGGACGTCGCCAGTAAAGAAGATGCTTTCGCCGTTTCGGGATACGGAGCAAGAGGCAGCTCCGACCACATGCCCTGCATGATGAAGGGTGACCTCGAGCTTATCGCCGTCTTTTTCGAAGACGAAAGGTTTTTCAAGGTCAAGTAGTTGGAAGCGATCTTTGAGGATGGATACGTCTTCACGATTGTAGAGCGGGTATTCGGGCAGGTTTAGCTCGCCGCGCTGGCGTTTCATCACTGCCACCGAATTGCTCAGCATGCGGCGTGCAATGGCTCGGGTGGGTTGAGTTGCGAGAATGGGTGTGTCCGGGTTCTCTCGAGAGAGGACAGGTAGAGAACCCAAGTGATCGAGGTGGCAGTGCGTGAGGACGATGA
>JABHOU010000254.1 GCA_018695085.1 Opitutia bacterium
GGACAGGACGTCTACTTCGGATCATCGGTCGACAATGCGGTGCATTGCATCGATGCCCGGACGGGAAAGGAAAGATGGGTATTCTTTACCGATTCAGCCGTCCGGTTCCCGCCCACGACTGCAAACGGCAAACTCTACTTCGGCTCCGATGACGGGTTTGCCTATTGCATAGATGCAAAGACCGCCGAGGAGGTCTGGCGTCACCGTCCGCTCGTTGACAAACGGCATGCTCCGAGCAACGGTAAGCTCATTTCCCTGTGGCCCTGCCGCACGGGGGTCCTTGTCCAGGGCAAGCGCGCTTACTTTGCCGCTTCCATGCTCCCTTGGGAAGCTTCCTACCTTTGCGCAGTCGATGCCCGGACGGGAAAACCGGAAGGCACCGGTTGCTTCGAAGCCAAGCAGACCAAGGTTACTTTGCAAGGAGCTTTGCTCGCATCTTCGGACAGTCTTTACGTCCCCCAGGGCAGGGCTGCTCCTCTCGTCTTCGACAAGGCGACGGGGAAAAGCCGGGGAAGCATACCGAACGCCGGCGGAACCTACTGCCTCCTCACCGAAGACGACCAGTTGATCAGTGGTCCGAAAAATCAGAAGGGGAAGGATCAGTTGCTTCAAGTGGCCGACGGAACCAAGCGCAATCACCTGCTGACCTTTCAGGGAACCAACCGGATGTTGGTGAACAAAGGGTTTGCCTACCTTCATCAGGGGGAAAGCCTGACTGTGCTCGACCGTGTCCCTTATGCCGCTCGGCAAGCGGAGAAACGACAGTTGCTCGGAAAGCAGGCGAGCATCGCCAAGCAACTCAAAAGCCGAAAGAACGACCAAACCCTGAAGGCGGAACATGCCGAGCTTGGCAAACAAGTCCAACGGATCACTGCCGAGTTGCCTAAGTTCTTCAAGTGGAAGATCCCTTGCAAACATCCGATCGGATTCGCGATGGGCGGGAACAGCCTATACGTGGGAGGAAATGGAATCGTCCAAGCTTACGATGCGACCAATGGAGAAGCACTATGGTCGGCCAAGATCGAGGGCAGGGGTTATGGCCTGGCCATAAGCAACGGCCGGTTGCTTGTAAGTACCGACAAGGGATACATCCATTGCTTCGAGTAACCTGAATGTTAGGTGAGACTCCTCTGCCCATTTGCATTCTTGACCGGCCTGTTGATTATTCAACAAGCCCGAGCCTGCCAAGTTCCCGTCTTCCGTTATGCGCTCGAGCGCTGGCAGGCCGATGACTATCATGCCGTGATCATCTATCAGAGTGCTTTGGGCGAAGAGCAAATAATTGCCCTGAAAATCATCGAGGAAGCGGCTAGTCCGTTATTCGAAACCGGTGCAAACCTGGCTTTGCATAAAGTCGACCTCTCATCCAGTCCTTCTGTCGATCCCCGCTGGCAATCGGAAGCTTCGACATTCAAGCCGGATGACCCTCCCCGGATCGCCCTGTACTATCCGACCTCCACTGGGATTCAAGAACCCCTGTGGACGGGTGAACTGACGATGGCCAATGCAAAAGCCATCATCGACTCCCCACTGCGCAAAAAAATAAAAGACGAGCTGCTCGCCGGAACCTCGAACGTCTGGCTACTTCTTCAGAGCGGGAACGAGTCTCTGGATCAGGAAGCCGAACGACGCTTGCGCAAGTTCCTTGATCAGGCGAGCAAGGAAACCAAGTTGCCCGAAGGGATCATTCCTCTTGAGAAAGCCCACCAACTCCGTTCCGGTCCGGACGAAGGCCCCATTGACATGGATGATGTCCTGCGGTCGAGCGTGCCATTGAAAATCCATTTTTCAACAATTGCCGTTTCGCGCAATGACCCTGCGGAGGAGATTTTCATCTCCATGCTCTTGAAGCACAGCTCCCGCATGCGCTCGGTTACCGACCAACCCATCGCCATTCCCATATTCGGAAGAGGACGTGTGCTCGAGGGCATGATCGGGCAGGACCTAACGCTCGAGCACACGCTCGGAGCATCCTCCTACCTCTGCTCCGCATGTTCCTGCCAAGTCAAAGAAGAGAACCCAGGGTTGGATATGTTGATGGCCGTAAAATGGGCCGATCACATGCTGGGTAACCTGATCGTAGAGGAGAGGGTTCTGCCTCCCCTTGAAGGGATTGCCGAAATGATCAAAGCTGATTCCGTTACTCCAGCAGAAGAGCAAAACCAAGAGGCTGGAGCAACTCACGAAAACTCCGAAGACCGTAGCCACATTGCCATCGCTCTGGTCGTCACTTTATCTGCCGTTGCAATCCTTGTTTTCCTTACCTTCATCTGTGTAAGAAAAACTAACTAATTAAGCACCTGTTAACGAACTTGGCCGCATAAGACAAACAATACATCCAATGAAACCCGCTATCCTTCTCTTCATTCTTCTGTTCTTTACCGAGCAAGTCCACGCTCAGAAAAAGTCGGGCGGCTATGATCCCACAGTTCCCAAGCCCACTATTTCGGAAATCGCTTACGGGAAGCATGACAGAAACGTTCTCGATTTCTGGAAGGCAGAATCCGATTCGCCCACGCCGGTGGCCTTTGTTATCCACGGCGGTGGATGGAAAGGAGGATCGAAGGAGCGATTGGATCGATTCGCTGACACCAACGCCTTGCTCGAGGCGGGAATCTCGGTCGTGGCTATCAATTATCGCTATGTCACAAGCACGGAGGAACCACCAGTCAAGGCCCCCCTGCATGACGCCGCTCGTGCCCTGCAATTCGTCCGCAGCAAGGCGAAGGCATGGAACCTGGACAAGAAACGCATCGGGGCGGCGGGCGGTTCGGCGGGGGCTTGCTCCAGCCTGTGGCTTGCCTTTCACGACGACTTGGCCGACCCCAAGAGCAAGGACCCAGTGGCCAAGGAATCGTCCCGGTTGACCTGTGCCGCAGTGATTGGAGCTCAGACGACACTCGATCCTCAGCAAATGAAGGAATGGACACCCAACAGCCGCTACGGCGGACATGCCTTCGGGTTAGGATCATTTGGGAATTTCCTCAAGCAACGCGAAAAGATCCTTCCATGGATCGGCGAATATTCCCCCTATGCTCTGGTGACCAAGGACGATCCTCCCGTATACCTGATCTACAGGACTCCCCCCGCTATCGGCAAAGAACAGAAGGATCCGACTCACACCTCGAACTTCGGAGTGAAGTTGCAGGACCATTGTAAGTCACAGGGAGTTGATTGCGAACTAGTCTACCCTGGTATCCCCAATGTAAAGTACGAGAACCCGACCGCCTTTCTCATATCGCAATTAAAGAGGAAGTAAGCAAATGATTGAATCATGAATACCTCGCAGATTTTTGCCTATCTTGCTCCCGCCACAGCTCTTGCTCTCCAAGGTTGGGCCAAGGAAAACCTCTTTCCCATCCTTACGGAAGACATTTTGGAGGTGCCGGCCAACCGGGTCGTTTATGAACACTTGGCCAAGCAGGCATACGATGCCCTTGATCGCCGCGAGGAACGTCTCGAGGACATTTCCACGCCTGCTCAATTCAAGGAATATCAGGAGAATTTGAAAAAGTTCTTCGTTTCCCGTATCGGAGGCTTTCCAGAGCGTACGCCGCTTCATGCAAAAGTCGTTGGGAAAATCGAGGTTGGTGACCATCGGATTGAAAAAGTCATTTACGAGAGTCAACCTCAGCATCACGTTACAGCTACCCTATACCTTCCAAAGACCAAACCCCCTTATCCCGCGGTCTTGATCGCGTGTGGTCACAGCAAGACCGGAAAGGGCGCGGACTACAACCAATTCATAGGAATCACTTTGGCCCGTAACGGCATTGCGGCCTTTTGTTACGATCCGATCGGGCAAGGTGAACGCAGCCAAATACTTCCCGCCGAGGGTCGCAAGCTGTCGGCGGTCGCCGAGCACTTCCTGATCGGTTCCGGCTCGGTTTTGCTGGGAACAAACACGGCGCGATATCGGATTTGGGACGGCATGCGGGGAATCGACTACTTGACGAGTCGCAAGGACATAGACGGGTCCAAGATCGGTTGCACCGGTTGCTCCGGCGGCGGCACCTTGACCAGTTACATCATGGCTTTGGACGAACGAGTGGGGTTTGCCGCCCCTGCATGCTACCTGACCACTTTTCGTCAACTGATAGGAACGATAGGGCCACAGGATTCGGAACAGAATATCTTCGGGCAGGTCGCCTACGGCATGGACCATACCGATTACGTTCTCATGAGAGCTCCGCGCCCCACTTTGATTTGCTGTAGCTCTGGCGACTACTTCGACGCCCAAGGCACTTGGGACAACTTCCGGCAGTCCAAGAAATACTATAGTCTGCTCGGTGACCCTTTGGCCGTTGATTTGGTCGAGGACAAAGGCAAGCACGGCATCACGAAGCTACAGCGCGAAACGCTTACACGCTTGGCTCGGCGATGGTTTTTGGGAGACGACAGCCCCGTGAAAGAGAAGCCTATGAAACCACGCCAAGTCGAAGACTTGTGGTGCACTCCAAAAGGAGAGGTCCTTCACCTCGCGGACGAAAAGACGGTGTTCGACCTAAATCGAGCCCTCGCAAAAAAAATGTTTTCCGCAGAGAGAAAAAAATTCGCCGTTCTTTCACCTGAAGCTGCCCGCAAGATGGTAAGAGAAGTTTCCACGATTCGGTCCTCGGCCAATTTGCCTAAGCTTGAGCATCACGTCGTCGAGGCAGTTCAAGAAAACGGCCTAAAGATGATCCGAGGGTTTTTTCGTTCCAAGGATTCATATCCTCTAACCTCGGTGGCTTACCTTCCTGCGAATCCACGTAAGCATCCGGTTCTTTTATTGCATGGCGAGGGCGTGAAGCAGGGTCATGAAAAGGCTCTTGAGTTGAGCAAGGCCGGCCATGTGGTGATTTCCGTGGAGATAAGTTGCACCGGGGAAACCCGGGGAAGCAAATTCTCCGAGCAATTCGGAAGCTGGAAGACGTTTTACATCTCTTACCTCCTCGGACGCTCATTGGTTGCATTGAGAGCGGAAGACGTACTCAAGCTTGCAGTGAGCCTAGATGACGCGGGTATTGTTCACAAGGGCATCAAGATGAAAGTAATGGCAATCGGAGATGCTGCGGTTCCCACTCTCCATGCGGTGGCTTTGGAACCTGAACTTTTTGCTCAATTAGAACTTCATGGCCAGCGTAGTTCATGGACTGAGTTGCTAAATGAAAGTCAACCTAGGCGTTGCTTCGAAGATATCATTCACGGCGCCTTGAAGGTGTATGACCTGCCTAAATTGAAAAGGCTTTGCGGAAAGAAACTGTTTTCAGGTAAAAAGCAAATACCCCAATAACATTTGGCCTAACCACTCGGACCATCCCATGAAAAGAATTACCCCGACTACCTTCATGATATCTCTCCTTTGCGGATCCATCAATTCCCTTGATGCTCAAGCAAAAGACAAAGCCCCCGCACAGAAAGCAAAACAACCGAAGAAGCCGAACATTAGAGACTTCAGAAAAAGGCGATTCCGTTCGGCGAAAACCGTTACTATGTCCGCGTTATCCAGAGAGATTGAAACATGGGTTGGTCATCTCCCTTCTGGGTGACGAAGAAGACGCCTTGAAAGGTACTCACCAAAATTGTCTTGGTAAACTCTGACTCTCGAAAAATGACGGGGCTGGAAACCAACTTCAGCGGAGTGGACTGGGTCATCGTGGGATGCTACCTGCTCGGCACTGTTGCAGTAGGCCTCTATGTCAACCGATTCATCAGTAACATGGCCGATTACGTAGTGGCTGGGCGGGCGGTGCGCACCTGGCTGGCCGTGGCCTCCATGACGGGTTCCGAACTGGGACTAGTCACGGTCATGTATGCTGCTCAGAAGGGTTTCACGGGAGGCTTTTCAGCCTTTCACATCGCTGTAGTCGCTGGGATAGTGCCACTGTTAGTTGGTTTCACCGGTTTCATAGTGGTACCTCTTCGCAAACTGGGAGTAATGACGATTCCGCAATACTACGGCCTGCGTTTCGGCCAAGGGGTAAGGATCTATGGTGGTATTCTGTTGGCCGTCGCGGGAGTTCTCAACATGGGGATGTTCTTGAAGGCAGGAGCTATTTTCGTGACTGCTCTCACCGGGCTCAACGATCCCATGCAGGTCAACCTCGTGATGACGGCGCTGATCATCTTGGTGCTAATCTACACGACCATGGGCGGCATGGTGAGTGTGATCATCACCGACTACCTCCAGTTCGTCGTTCTTTCCTTCGGGTTGCTACTCGCCTGCGGCCTAGCTGTCAGCGAACTGGGTTGGGACAACCTAGTCGGCGCGGTCGAGCAAATCCATGGGGAATCCGGCTTCAATCCGACCCACGAGGACGGGTTCGGAATATCCTACATGGCGTGGATGCTTCTCACCGCCGGATTGGTAAGTTCAACCATTTGGCAGACCGCCGTGATGAGAGCCAGTTCAGCCGAGAGCGAGGAAGTGGTAAGGAATCTCTACAAATGGTCGTCCGTGGGGTTTCTCATACGATTCCTCTTGCCCCAGTTCCTCGGTATTTGCGCCTTGGCTTATTTCATGGACATACCTGAAGCACGATCCGAGTTGCTCACGCCCGACGGCTCGATTGTAGATAGCTCAGAGCTCACCATGTCCGCCTTCCCTCACTTTCTTGGACAAATCCTGCCAGTTGGAATCATCGGTATCGTCGGGGCGGGCATGCTGGCCGCCTTTATGTCAACTCATGATAGCTATCTGCTCTGCTGGGCCTCGGTCATCGTGGAGGACGTGATAGTCCCATTACGGGGGGGCGAAATGTCCACCCGATCCCGCCTCCTGTTGGCTCGTCTACTGATCGTCTTGATCGGTGTATTCCTACTGATCTGGAGCCTATGGTACCCGCTCGGCCAAGACCTTTTGGACTATATGATGATTTCCGGCGCCATATATTTCACCGGGGCTCTCGCCCTGTTGGTCTTGGGTATCTACTGGAAACGCGCCAGTCGGGTGGGCGCCTATCTCGCACTAACCGCTGGAGGATTGGCGGTATTCGGGCTCACCCCGATACAGAAAGCGGTCGGACTCAAGAAGATAGAGGCTGACCACATAGGGCTTTGCGCAGCCGGCGCAGCCCTCGCCCTGATGGTTATCGGGTCACTTCTTTTCCCTGACAAGGAAACAGCGAAGCAAGGAGAAGCTGATGAGTGACTGGATAACGATCTGGTCGATACTGCTAGCAGGGGGTATCGGAATATACGTCGTGATGGCCATCTTCGTAGCCATCGGAGGTGCCAAGGACATTCGGAAGCTGTTTCGCTCCATGGATAAGAAAAAACGGGATAAGGAAAAAAATCTTGAAGCACATAAACAATTTCGACGTTAAGCCTCATTCTTGCTAAAACCCACCCCAATGACCATGCCCTTTAGACGTTTTGTGGTTTTGGCTGCGATTGCCTCCGTATTCGCTTGTTCTTTGGCAAACGCCAAAAAGTCCGAAGCC
>JABHOU010000425.1 GCA_018695085.1 Opitutia bacterium
AGTCTCGCCCTGACGGATGGCGACGTGCACGATCTCGTGGGGACCGCTACAGTCTCCGGCGGCGTATACGTTGGGAGCGGTGGTTTGCTGATAGGAGTTGGTTCGCAAGTGCCCCGAAGGGAGAGTCTTGATGCCGGCGGCAACCAGATCGAGAGAGGCAACGGAAGGGATGCGACCGAGAGCATTGAACAGGAATCCAGTATCGCGTTGAATCCTTTCCCCTGCGTGCCCGAAGTGAACTCGAACGGACCCATCGGAAAGGTTTTCCACTTGATGGAGCTCCGTATCCAGAAAAAGCTCCACTCCTTCGTCCCGGAAGGCTTGCTCGACGACTTGCGAGGCCTCGGGTGAGAACTCCTTGAGAAGCCGAGGGTTGCGTTGGACGACAGTTACCCGGGCGCCGACTCGGACAAGGTACTGAGCCAGTTCGCAGGCGACCACTCCCCCACCCAGCACGAGCACCTCTTCGGGAAGCTCGGAAAGCTCGAGAACGTCGTCGCTGGTACGGACGGGGACGTCGAGTAACCCAGGCACATTGGGAAGATTGACCGTCGAACCGGTCGCGACCAGAATCTTTTCGGCTTCCAAGACGGAGTCGTCGGAAAGTTTGACGGTATGTGAATCGACAAAAGTGGCGGTGGCCCGATGAAGGTCGAATCGACCATCCTCAAGTTGCCCTTGCCGATACTCGGCAAACTCACGAATAACCTCTGTTTTTCGAGCCTGCATGGCGAAAAGGTTGGCTTTCGCCTCGGGGATTTCGAGGCCGAATACGGAACCCATCCTCGCCAGATGGAGAGCCTCCGCGGAGTAGATCAGGGTCTTGGACGGCATGCACCCCTTGAGTATGCATAGACCGCCGAGCTCGGGCGATCCATCGACCACCGCCACCTTCGCGCCGTAGTCGTGTGCGGTGCGGGCAGCGGCATAACCTGCGCTACCACCACCGATTACTAAAAAATCATAACGCATGAAGAGAAAGTTTACGGTTGTGAGGAGAACTGGAATTCGGTCGAATCAAACTTTTTTCAAATCACGACATGACTGATAGATTGGCAAGCGTTTCTCGTTGGACTGGCATTTTGTTTTTCTCTTTTGCCATCCTCACGAAGGGTCGAGCGGAAGAAAAGTACCCTCCGGAAGGGTTGTTCGAGGAGATCTGGATGGAGGTGCGAATGTTCGACGCAAAGGTGGGATATGCCCACACCACTTTCGAGCGACATGGGTCGGAAGTGAGGTTGCGTACCCACACCTACATGAAGATCAAACGGGCGGGCACCGAAGTGATCATGGAATCACATGAGAACAGTCGCGAAACAATCGATGGCGAAATCCTGGGTTTCAGCGGAGTAGTCAACATGGGAGCCCAACCCATTCGCAAGGAGGGTGTCGTGAAGGGAGGCAAGGTGGTCGTGACGAACGAGCAATTTGGGCGAAAATCGACCAACAGCTACGAACTGGACCAGAGAGGCGTGATGAACTGGGGCTTGATTCGCTTGATGGTGAAAAAGGGGTTTCACAAGGGAACAAAATACGAGGTCTGGGTATACTCACCCGACTTCGGGATGGAGTCTCCCACCAAGGCGTCCATCGAAGTACACGGCGAGGAAACGATCAAACTCCATGCTGGGCCAACGGAAGCGACAAAAATCACAACGGTGCTTCATTCCAATGCGGGAAAAATTGAAACGCTTAGCTGGGTGGACAAGCACGGCATGGCGCTGAAGACGACGATGCATCTGGGAGGTTTCCCCATAGAAATGGTGAAGACGAGCAGCGGAGAAGCGATCAAGGATTTCGTCTCCGCCGAGTTCTTCAACAAGAGCTTGATCAAACTGGAAGGGAAAATTCCTCCCGACGCAAAGTCAGTAACCTATGAACTGAGCGCTAAAAAAGACGATGGTCTTCAGACTGTTCCTGAAGACGGAGATTTCCAGAAAGCCAAAAGGCAGGAAGATGGGGTGATCCAAGTGCGGGTGGAACGAATAAAGCTCGACGAAGTCCTCAAGGGCAAGGGGAACCCGGGACAAGTCGACCCCGAATACCGCTTGCCGAACGTAATGATCGATGCGAACGATCCCGGAATCAGAGCCTTGGCGCGAGCAGCGTCTCGCGGGGCAAAAAACCCGGTACAGATGGCAAGCAACCTGAGGAGTTTCGTGACCCACTACGTAACGGCCAAAAATCTCGACGTAGGATTCGCTACAGCCAGCGAGGTGGCTCGCACTCGCGAGGGCGACTGTAGCGAGCATGCCGTATTGCTGGCTGCCTTGGGAAGGTCCTCCGGCTTGCCGAGCCGAGTGGCGGCAGGTCTCGTCTATTTACCTAGGTACGAGGGGCGGAAGAACATAATGGGCTTCCACATGTGGACGCAGTTTCACATACGCGGTAAGTGGGTCGATTTTGACGCAGCGATGGGCGAATCCGAATGCGCCCCCCCCCGCATCGCCTTGGCCACCTCTTCCTTGAAAGACGAGTCTTTGTCCAGCATTGCTTTCTCAATCGCCGAACCTATCGGAAACCTTAATGTAAAAATCTTAGCCGTAAAAAGGTAGAATGCCTCCATGACACGCAGGACTTTTACACCTTGACAGAATGGACTAGCGGGAAAAAAATTAAGAACCTTTACAATAGTTGGATGAAAAGCGTCTGCTGGAATAAAGTGTTTCCCCAAACATTCACGATACAAACTTCATAGCATTAGAAATGTCCGAGTTCTTCCCAGAAGTCACCTCAATCAAATACGAAGGCCCCGAGTCGAAAAACCCGCTCGCCTTCAAGCACTATAACGCCGACGAGCTAGTGGAGGGCAAGTCGATGCGAGAACACTTTCGTTTTGGAGCAGCCTATTGGCACTGCATGCGAAATCCCTTGGGCGACCCCTTTGGTCCCGGGACCGCTCTAATGCCTTGGGACGACGGGAGCGATTCCGTTGAGAACGCTCAAAAGAGAACCCATGTCTTTTTCGAGTTCCTCGAGAAGACCGGCATTGATTACTACTGCTTTCACGATAGAGACATCGCACCCGAGTTAGGCACCTTGGCCGAATCCAACTCCGCTCTAGATGCCGTAGTTGACGAGCTTGAGGGCTTACAGCAACAAACAGGAAAGAAACTGCTTTGGGGCACAGCGTGCCTCTTCGTGCACCCTCGCTATGCAATGGGCGCCGCAACTTCTCCTTGCCCAGAGGTATTCGCTTACGCGGCTGCTCAAGTAAAGAAAGCGATCGAGGTTACCCACCGGCTCGGTGGTGAAGGCTACACGTTTTGGGGCGGCCGGGAAGGTTACTCCTCCTTGATCAATACCGATCTAAAGCGGGAATTGGACAACTTGGGTCGCTTCCTGCACATGGCAGTCGATTACAAAAAGAAAATTGGCTTTGAGGGACAGTTCTACATCGAGCCCAAGCCCAAGGAACCTACGAAGCACCAGTACGATTCCGACGCAGCAGCCTGCCTGAATTTCCTGAGAGAGTACGACTTGCTCGACCACTTCAAGCTCAACATTGAAACCAATCACGCCATCCTTGCCGGCCATACCGTAGAGCACGACCTCAAAGTGGCTTCAGCCGCGGAAGCGCTTGGCTCGATCGATGCGAATGCGGGCGATGAACTTTTGGGTTGGGACACCGATCAGTTCCCCACCAATATTTACGATGCGACCAGAATCATGCTCGTACTCCTCGATATGGGAGGCTTTACGACGGGCGGATTGAACTTCGATGCAAAACGCCGACGCGAATCTCACGAACCGATCGATCTTTTTCATGCCCATGTCGGAGGCATGGACACTTTTGCCAGGGGGCTTAAAGCCGCGGCGGCAATAAGGGCGGACGGACGCATGAAGGAATTTGTCGCCAATCGTTATGGTGGTTGGGACGAAGGCGTTGGTGCCAAGATAGAAAGAGGAGAGTCCAATTTGGCCGATCTCGAGGTTCACGCACTTTCTAAAGAACCTGCGCCACCTTCTTCCGGAAGGCAGGAAATGCTAGAAAACTTATTCAACGAATTTATTTGAGGCCCTTAGGCCGACTCCCAACCTAGTAGTTTAAAACCTCAGCCGAA
>JABHOU010000122.1 GCA_018695085.1 Opitutia bacterium
AGTCTCGATAATTACTGGCCTTCGTTTCAAAAAATGATTTTATCTGTGTTATCCTTAACTAAAAAATCGTGAAGCTTTACAAAACCAAGAGAGGTTCGGTTCTCCAAGTCGAAGACAGTTTTCGTTTTCTAGCTGGTGAGGAGGATTGGGATACTTTGCTGAATCGAGACGACCTCAGAGACCATCTCAGTCAGGCTTTGGGCGAGAATGAACCGAGCGAGGAAGCTGCATTATCGGCTTCGGAGGAAGTTCTTGCCCCAATCGGTTCCCAGGAAGTTTGGGCTGCCGGTGTGACTTATTTTTCAAGCCGCCTTGCCCGGATGGAGGAATCGAGCGATGCGGGCGGCGGTGATTTCTACAGCCGTGTTTACGAGGCGGATCGTCCGGAGCTGTTCATGAAGGCGACTCCTGCTCGTGTAGTCGATCCCGGCGAACCTTTCAGGATCAGGAAGGATTCCGAGTGGGACGTTCCCGAGCCCGAACTTACCCTGTTTGCTTCGTCTTCCGAGAAAATCGTGGGTTACACGATAGGCAACGACGTGAGCTCCCGCAGTATCGAGGGCGAGAACCCGCTATATCTTCCACAGGCAAAGACTTACGACGATTGCGCATGCCTTGGTCCTTGTTTTTACGTTCCCGAGAATTCCCTTTCATCCGAAGCAGGGATCAAGCTGGAGATTCGTCGGGAGGAAGAGGTCGTTTTTGCTGGCGAAACCTTGCTCGAGCAAATGAAGCGTACGCCGGAGGAGCTCGTCGGATACTTGTTTCGTGAGACCAGCTTTTCGACCGGCGTCTTCCTCATGACGGGCACGGGCATTGTTCCCGGGCAGGACTTTACCTTGCAGTCCGGCGACGAAGTTTCCATAACCATAGACGGTATTGGCACCTTGACCAATCCCGTGGCTTAATCCTTAAGTTTTCATAACAAAGTCTAATCATAATATGTCTGAAATCGAAACTTCCCTGATTGGTTTTTCTCGAGGTGATGCCTCGGGAGATACCTTTTACGCATCCAATCCCGCAACTGGTAAAGAATTGGTCGCGGCTTATGCTTCAGCCGCGGATGCCGAGGTCGATCGTGCTGCCGAACTCGCGGAAAAAGCTGCCGGTTCACTTGCTGGGTTATCCGGCGCCGAAAAAGCAAAATTTCTTCGAGCAGTGGCCGACAACGTCGACGGCATCGTCGAGGATCTTGTTACCATCGTGACTTCTGAGACGGGATTGCCCGAGCCCCGAGTTCGCGGTGAAACCGGACGGACTTCAGGCCAGTTTCGGCTTTTTGCCGACTTGGTGGAGGAGGGCTCTTGGGTGGATGCTCGCATCGATCATGCGATGCCCGATCGACAGCCGATTCCCAAACCCGACCTGCGTTCCATGTTGCGTCCGATCGGTCCTGTGGGGGTTTTTTGCGCCAGCAATTTTCCCTTGGCTTTCTCGGTTGCGGGTGGCGACACCGCCTCTGCTCTTGCGAGCGGTTGCCCGGTGATTGTCAAAGCTCATCACGCTCATCCCGGTTCCGCGCTTGCAGTTGGTCATGCGGTGATTGCCGCAGTGAAGAGCTGCGGTCTGCCGGAAGGAACTTTTTCCCTCCTTTACGGAGGTGGTCGTACTGTGGGTCAAAGGCTGGTGAAGCACCCCGCTTTGAAGGCAGTTGGGTTTACGGGATCGCGTTCAGGTGGCCGAGCCCTTTTCGACTTGGCTGCGGCGCGACCTGAACCGATTCCAGTCTATGCAGAAATGAGCAGCGTGAATCCGATCTTCTTGTTGCCCAGTGTCTTATCCGATCGATCCGAGGGCTTTGCCACAGGGTTACAAGGTTCCGCCGTTATGGGCGTTGGTCAGTTTTGCACCAATCCCGGCGTGGTGATTCATGAGAAGGGCGATGCTGGAGATGCTTTCAAGTCCGCCTATGCCGAATTGATGAGCCAAGCCCCGGCATCCGCCATGCTGCATTCCGGTATCCGGGATGCCTATGGCGATGGCGTGACCGCCCGTTCGGAAAGCTCCAACGTCGAGGTATTGACTGATGCCGGCGCTGGGCGCGGCGCCGGTGGTTGCGAAGCATCGGCTTCCGTCTTCGCGACCGATGCTCGGAGTTATCTTGCTGACGCGAGTCTGGCTGATGAAGTTTTTGGCCCATCCACCTTGCTCGTCGCCTGTGAAGGTCGTGAGGAAATGCTGGAAATCGCTGGTGCTCTGGAAGGTCAACTGACCGCGAGCATTTTTGGTGAACCGGAAGAACTGGCTGAGCACCAAGACCTTGTCGACGTTCTAGAGACGAAGGTGGGTCGACTCTTGTTCAACCAATTTCCGACGGGAGTCGAGGTTTGTCATTCCATGGTGCATGGCGGTCCTTATCCCGCTACAACCGACGGTCGATCGACATCGGTGGGTACGGGCGCGATCTTGCGTTTCGCCCGTCCCGTTTGCTACCAAGGGTTCCCCACCGAACGCCTTCCTGAAGAGCTTAAAGACGAAAATTCACTCGGCATCAAACGAGTGGTAGACGGCAACAGAGGGTAGGAGAATCCTTGTTTTATTTCGATTCGGACGGGAGATTTGCTCTCGTCTTTCCTTGAAGTTTTCCTTGGGCCATGGAGGCCAGCAGGATAAAGCAAACGGTTCCCATAATTGCCAGAGCCATCCAAAAGTAACCCCAAAAGAGGGATGGCATTCCAGTGATTTCCGCTAAGCGTCCGGCGTCGGACTCTTGGAGATTCCGATCGATGGTATCGTCCTTTACGTCAAGGGTGGCGTACAGGCAACTAGTCAAGCCAACGGTTCGCAGGACCCAGTCGTTTACTTTGGTTGGTAGATAATTACCTGATGCCATCATGGCTCCACCGAGAATGATGCAGAAGATGAATCCAAAACTTATGAAGGGCCTAATCCAGATGAATGAAACCGCAATCAGGATGGCTCCCAAGGCGATCATGATCTGCTTGTCTCGCTTGGAGTTTGCGGCGCTCACCAGAATGATTCCACCCCAGATCAAGCTTCCGAGATAGCCCGCAGAACTTACTAGAAAACCATTGCCGCCCGCGATTAAGCAGTGGCCGCCTTGTTCTGGCACTAGAACGATTTCCAACACTTTCCCTCCTGTCACGATCGCAGCTAGGGCATGGCTCAATTCATGGAAGAAGACCGTAAGGATTTTCAGCGGATAAATGATGATCGTATTCCAGAAAACATGATCAAGCAGAATGATTCCGCCATAAATCGCCAAAATTTTGCCGTTCAGGCCCCTCCGGATTTCTGCCCATGTTGAAGATTTTTTCGTCATTATAGCTTTGCAGGAATGGATAGGGTACAGGTTGAACGGTTTTCATCCATTACAAAATTTAGCTTATTTTATAATGGAGTTGTTTTGATGAATCCTGTAAAATGAAATCCTTTGATTCTATTATTGATAGTAAAATTATGTAGCGGATATGGATTTTCACAATCCGCTTGACCGTTCTCTGTCCTTACTAAAGAAGTTATCCCCAATCACCCATCATGCCTATCTTATTCCCTAGGAGACCATTACAAATGCTTACTATACGAAACATCTTTTTTGCAGCAGTTCTTTCGAGCCTCGGCTTTTTCGTCGGTTGTGGCGGGGGCGACAATCCGGGTTCCTCGGGAACCGGTGATGGGGGCGACAATTCCTCCGCTGAAG
>JABHOU010000485.1 GCA_018695085.1 Opitutia bacterium
CCTCGAATTCAGCCCGAAAACCACCATCCACGCCTCGGCAAAGAACGGCGACGGCATCGTGCGAGTGCAACGACTCGAAATGAGAGCAGACCACTCGAAAATCACCGATGCGCGAATCATCGTCCAATTGTTCGTACAGAAGGCGAGCCGCATCCTCAACGAACTTTACGTAGGCTCCGTTAAGTTCGGCGAAGGCTTGTTCATCCTCCCGTCTCACCATTACCTGTGTTTCCGTGCGAAGAGCAGCAAGACAAAGGTCTCTGAGTTCAAGGAGGGAAAGCTCCTTGTCCGGATGTATTTCCACGCTTACTCTAGCACGACTGCGTTGGGAATGTGGAATGGCCAGAAGATCGCGATGTTCCCGAGCGTGTTCGGAAAGTTCGGATGCGCAGGGGCATGCGGAGGAATAAACGAAATCGAAATGCACGATCTGACGAAAGCGGTCCGCCAAATCAATAATTCCCTCGAAAGAGCAATCGTAGTACTGGATGCCGCGCAACCCGCTGCGCAGGCTTTCCTGTTCCATGGGGTAGGAAAAAGCGGTTTTCAATCGAGCTTCCCGCGAATCGAGGCGATCCTTGTAGATGCGAAGCACTTTGCCGAGTACTTCTGGGGAGAAGGTCTCGTCTTTGAAATCATAGAAGGTTCGCATGATGCGGGACATGTTTATCCCCTTCTTGTCGGCGTCCAAGCTTACCGTTCCCGTCACCTTGGTCTCTAATGACAAATCCTCGCCGTCGGGCCCTACGTAGCGAAGCGGTAGGCGAAACCCCGAGATGCCCACCTGCAAAATGGGCACGTTGGCGCCCTCCATGCCGGAGGCACCGCTGTTTTGGACGTCGGGAAGTGAGGCGTGGTACTCGGGAGTAACCTCGAACTTCTCGTCGTACTCCCGACGAATCTTGCTTCCTTTTTGCGCTTCAGGTTCCATTTCAATTAATTCAATTGGATTTTCAGGAAAAAAGCAAACTCACTTAGCCTTGCCTTGGTTGGCAACGGCTTCCATCGCCTTGGCCACTGCCTCGGGGTCTCCCAGGTATCGACGGTCCAAGGGCTTCAGGTCGGCATCCAGATCATATACGAGAGGCATGCCCGTAGGAATGTTTAGGCCCACGATATCCTCCTCGGATACACCGTCCAGATATTTGACCAAGGCCCGAAGTGAATTGCCGTGAGCCACGATCAATACGCTCTTCCCATCTTGCACCATGGGAGCGATCGTATCCTGCCACAAGGGCATGAAGCGATCCACGGTGTCCTTCAGGCATTCCGAAAGAGGGAGATTCTCCGCAGGCAGGTTGGCGTATCTCCTGTCTTTGCCCGGATGCCGCTCGTCGTCGGGATCAAGGGCGGGAGGCGGAATATCGTAGCTTCTTCGCCAGATCAGCACTTGGTCCTCGCCGTGCTTGGCCGCGGTCTCCGCCTTGTTCAGCCCTTGGAGAGCCCCGTAGTGCCTCTCGTTCAAGCGCCATTCCCGGTGCACGGGCACCCATGTTTGGTCCAATTCCTCCAAAGCCAGCCACATCGTGCGAATAGCCCGCTTGAGCAGCGAGGTGTAGACGACGTCGAAGGCAAAGCCCTCATCCTTGAGCAATCGTCCCGAGCGCCTGCCCTCCTCTTCGCCCTTGGCGGTCAGGTTTACGTCGTGCCAACCGGTGAATCGGTTTTCTTGGTTCCATTCGCTTTCGCCGTGTCTAAGTAATACTAGCTTGTGCATCTGTGTTCGGATTAAAAAATTAGCCTTTAAATTAGCAAACTGCAGGGGGGGGCGTCACGCTTAAAGAAAAAGCCTCCCGAGGATCAAATCCTCGGAAGGCATGAAAGGAAAGAATTACAGGTGCGCCGTTGATTAGTCTCTGCCGGATAGAGACATCAAGACTTGAAGAATGTACCAGAACATCAGGGCTACGGCTGAAAACAGAGCCAAGGATGCCGCCACGTGCTGACTTGGGTGGTAATGGTGCATCACGTTAGAGGTCGTGTACAACACCGAGCCGGCTGCAAAAAGAACCATCACGGAAGAGAACACCAATCCTAGGGAAAACCCGAAGATCATGCTGCAAACGATGAATCCCAAGGCTACGAAGAACCCGATCGACAAAATGCCGCCCAGAAAGGAAAAATCCTTCTTCGTTATAAATACAGTAGCGGTCAAGCCTCCAACCAGCAGCAAGGTCATCAAACCTGCGGTGGGAATAAGCCCTGCATCGGAATACATGGTCGCCACGTAGAGCAAGGGTAGAAAAATAATTGCCTCGGCCACCACGAACAAGCCGAGCCCGAGATACTGCATGCCCTCGGAAGACTGCGATCTGGCCAGCCTGTCGGATACGTAGCCCACTCCCATAAAGGCGGCCAAAACGATCAACCAAGAGAACCCGCTCGTCATAGCCATCGCCATTTTCTGGGCGAATGGAGCGTTTACAAGATAGTATTCCAAGCCCGTGAACAAAAGCAAAGCCCCCGCCAAGTGGGTGTATGTCTTGCGGATAAAGGCCGCGCGTTCGGCAGCCGGTGAATTGGCCACGGATAGTGTGAATGTTTGTTCCTGCATAAGTTTTGTTCCGTAGTTTAGGATTATTAAACTAATTTAACTCACATCTATATATGTATGGGAAAGCAGATTCAAGCAAACCAAATCGAAAGGAATTTTGCTTCGACTATCATTCACTTTCATGCTGAATTCCTTAACTATGCTTCAAGGCAAGCTGATGAACCTTGATCTTGATAGTTTGCCTCCGAGGTAATCACGGTTCCACGAAATCTTTGATTTTTTAACTCGTGAGCCTTGAACGAAGATTGCAAAAAAACACTTCGAGGATAAGAAGTTTTCCGTTCGAAATCCAATTAACGCCATTCTTCATTTATTGCTCTGATTTAATCAGCTCGAGATTAGAGAAGGAAGGCAAAGATCGTCTGGATTTAAAAAAAAATTGTATCCCCATAAAAAAACCGTAAAAAAAAAGAACACAAGCCGTTGAATTTCAGTGTTTTGCGAAATGCATTAAAAAAAGTTGCCATTCTTATGCATTATTTGACAAACTTTGGCTAATAATAAGTAATAAATATTTCATAAGAACTTCCACCAGTTCGAATTTTGAAAGAATTTACACTTCTTAAAGTTTCAAGTCAAACGATTGATAGAGACGCCCTTTCGAGGGTGTCTTTCGTGTGTCTGCGCATATCCTCGCGCGCTCTTAGTATTATTAAATCAATCGAACCTTTCACTTTTAAAATAACGATGAACCCGATCGCCGCCTAGCGGCTCACGAGTCATGATAATGAACACACACAAACACATCCTCCTCAACTTAGTCGCCTTCTGCGCCGTCTTTCTGGTCACGCCGAATCTATTCGGCACCACGGCACTCTTGGTCGGCCTTAATGAGACCTCGAGAATCAAAGAGAGCATCAATATCCAGTTTGCCAAATCCGGCGTACCGGAAAACGTCACCGGGTTCGATGCTTCCGACGTAACCGTAACGGGCGGCACACTCTCCAACTTCACACAGATCTCGGCCAGTAACTACAGCATGGACGTCAAGGTCAACTCTTGGCCCGGCCAAGCCACCTTGAGCATAGCCGCAGGGGCGGCCAAGGATTCGGCCAACGTCGATACCCCCGCGATGAGCTCCACTATCAATTATATAGAGGGTGCCGTAACTCGTGCGAGCAACATGCTCGCTCACTGGAAATTCGACGAGGGTTCGGGCAACGACACGTACGATTCCAGTTCAAAGGGAAACCACATGGGCAAAGGCGGAGCCACTTGGACTACCGGTAAGTTCGGCAAGGCGTTCAGCTACGACGCAAAGAGCACGGCTCTCCCCCTCTCCGCTCACCCACCCGCCTCAGGTACGGCATACTCCATCTCCTTCTGGATGAACGGGGACACAGCAAAGCTTCCCGGAAAGGCTACC
>JABHOU010000486.1 GCA_018695085.1 Opitutia bacterium
GAAACCGCTCAGTATCTGACCATCCTTAGTGCTAAGGATGTTGTGTTCGTAGCCTTTGCGAATCTCGGAATTGGGGCGAACAATGGCTAAAAGCATCGCATTTAGATCGGATCTATCATAGGGAGTAAGGTCGGGACCGATACGCCCCCCTTTGCCAAACAGAACATGGCAAGCGGCACATCCTGCCTGACCGAAGAAAAGGCTTTCTCCAATTTTAGGATTTCCGCCGCCCGAAGAAGCAAGAGAACGGTATCGAGACATTTCTCGATCGAGCTCGATTTCCGTTTGCAATTCTATGGAACTGAATTCAGCGACGAGCAGTTTTTGCAACTGAGGCAAATCATGCAGCCTTAGTTTGGCGAGGATTTCGCGATTGAGGATTTCGCGAGAGATGCTTTCGGAAACACATGCCTCGACCAACTCCAAAGCCCAACCTGCACGGCTCGCCAACAAATGTATGGCGCCTGTACGAAGTTCTTCGGGCAAATTGGGGAAAGCAACAGTTATGGTTTTTCCAATTTCGGGTAGGTCGAACTTTTGTAAACTCAGCAAAGCTTCGCGACGGAGGGGCATTTCCTTTCCCGCCGAAACAAGACCAAGTAAGGCGGGAACTGCTCGAACCTCTTTCACGTCACCCAAGGTCCTAGTGAATTGGATGCGAAGGTCGAGGGGGGCCTTGCTGTCCTTCAGCCGATCGATGGCCTTGATTGTCGCATCCTTGTCTCCTCGGCGGAGAACTAGCGAGAGGTTTTCTCGCCCGCGTGCCTTGGACAATGCACGGGAAAGGCTCTCGGGCAAAGGTGGCAAAGTTCGTCCCTCGAAGGCTTTTTCAAAACCTTCCAAAAGTAGGGCAGTATTTACGGCATCGGGTGCCAATGCCAGCAAGTGGGAACAGGCTTCCAATTCGGCTTGCCCTCCAGACAGGGCCCATCGCCGCATGAGGTTTTGCTGAGGAAGGGCACCGTCTGCCCGTAAGTGACTATTCCAATTTGCAGGGTCTTTGAAATGCACTAGGGTCGAGTCGATGTCTGAGGCATGAGTTTCGAATCCCCACCAAACAAGGAGTGAAAGGTGCGGATCTTCCGCGTCTGCCTTGAGGCGAGCAAGACGCGCAAGGAGAGGCAGACCGTCCCGAGCAGGAAGACGGCGGGCGCTGGCGGCTAGCTGTGAACGAACTTCGGCATCGGTTTCGTATGCCGCCATTTCAGCCAATCTTTTGGCAACCTCTTGAGAAACTTCTCTCTGGTCACCCAGTAAGCGTACCGTCCATCGACGCACATGAGAATTCTTGTGCCCGAGGGTCTCCAAGGCGACCTCCTTGCCGAATCCACCGCACAAGTTCAATGCCCATAAAGCCTGCAGGGCGGGTTGCCCGAATTCCTCTTGAAGAATTGCACGGAGTTTTGGGATGTGCGCCGAGTCCGGATGGTCGCCCAATATCCGCAGTGCGGTTTCACGATGCCAGCGATTCTGGTGTCGCAGGGCCGTCTGCAACAGGTTGGCGGTAGAGAAAGGGTCACCAAGCCGAACATGCTTCGCCCCTTTGGCCTTGAGACGATAGATTCGACCGAGATCGGGATCGGTAAGACCCTTGGAGTAGGCGATATAATGAGCGACCTGTCTGGCATGGAAGTCGGCCACGTATAAGTTACCATCGGGACCAGTCTGGATGTCCACGGGCGAGAACCAACGATCATCAGGATCTTCTCCAATGGTTATGGGCTTGTCCATGTCTTCCGTGCGAAAGGTGGAACCATGTGATCTGAGATCGCTGGCCACAACGTAACGGAGGGTGGGTGCGACTCCAAATAGTTTTCCGTGATAGCGTTTCGGCAGGGTCGTCCCTTCATAAATCTCAAAGGTGTGGGTGAATCGCTTCACCTTCGGATGAGCCATCGATGGGAAGTGGCCAAAAGCGTAAGGATTGGATAAGTTGCCATGCTTGCCGAAGGTTTTGCGGTAGTAGCCCCCCTGCACATAGTGAAACCCGCGCGTATCACCGCCATTGTGACCGGAATAGACTCGTCCCTTCGAGTCGATCTCTACCCCAAAGGCATTGCCGCCACCCTCAGCGAAAACCTCGACGCGATGGGTCTCGGGCTGGTAACGCCAAGCAAATTGGCCCATGCGGTGAATCGGCTTGAATCCAGGAATGGGCTTGTTGTTCAGCCCATGCAGAACAAGGTTAGCTGTTACTGTGCTCCCATGGGTGGCGTAAATCCAACCATCTGGCCCCCAACGTAGGTTGTTGGCAATAGAATGGGAATCCTCCAAGCCGAAACCTGAGAGGAGGATGCGCGGGTTGGGGGAGTCGGGACGATCGTCTCCATCCTTGTCGGCATAAAACAGCAGATACGGAGGGTTGAGCACGAAGACTCCATCACGACCCTTTAAGGCAGCAGTTGCGAGATTGAGTCCATCAAGGAAAACCTTGTGGGTATCAAAAGTACCGTCGCCATCGGTATCCTCGTGGATGGAAATCCGATCTTTCCCTCGAAAAGGAGAGTTGGAAGCGTGGGGTGGAGGTGGAGGGTAGGGTGGGTCGTAGACGTTTCGAAAGACCTTGTCGTGAGAGATCATCCTCAATCCTGCAGGCCAAGGGTACTGCCTGTACTCAACCACCCACATGCGCCCTCGTTCGTCAAAGTTGACGTAAAGCGGGTTGGCTACATCCGGTTCACGCAGCACGAGTTCGACTTCCAAATCGTCAGGCGTTATCAGTTCAGGGAGGCGGGCTTCTTCAAAAACAGGCTTTCGCAATTTGCCAGGCAATTTCCGGCTTAAAGACCAATGAATCGCATTAACCAATAAGTGGCGAAAAGCAAGTGCTTCAAAGTCATGTGGGTGCCCGAGGGACGTGTTAAAAACCCGATTACCCGATGCTGGCTTGTTGGTCCATGCCACGGGTTCCATTGCATCAACACCTTCCGCCCTGCCTGAAACCAGAACCTGAGTCGTTGGGGCTAGCGGTGAGACTTTGTAGAGCGAACCACCCGAGGCCACTTCTCTGGACGATTGCAAACCGTCGAGTATAGGATGCCCTTTTGCGGTAGGCTCGATCCTAAACCATGTCTTTTTGTTGGAACCATGATGGTTGGAATAGTTGCCTCCAAGCACCTCTGCATCCCAACCCTCCCAAAGTGCATGTCCCGCCGCAGGAGCCTTTCCCCTCAAATGGAATGCATGACTCGCCGTACGAATCGCAACAACAGGCTTGCCAGCTTTCACCCACGAGCGAATCGATTTCATCTGAGATATCTTCGGGCTACGACGACGAACGCTCACGAACAGCAAATCAGCCTCCTCTAAAGCCCGTTCCGTTCCCTTTAAGTCGTTTCGTCCATCTCCATCGTCAGGGGCTATAACGTAAGTTGCCCGAAACCCTAATGACTTCAATTCCGATTCGTAAAAGGCAGGAACTGTTTTGACCGTACCATATTCCCGTTCAGCTAGAACAAACGCGATCGTCGCATCTTCCCCAAAGGAACAATAGAATGAAAACAACAGGAAAAGAGGTAGCCGGAAAAATGTCATGCAGTCATCACCATTTAACCTGAGCCTTAGGTCAATCCAACGTTGATGCCTCAATGCATCGACGCCAAGTAAACAAAGTCAAGTAACAGGCAAAAGTTCTTGAATAGGGGAACCGTATGGCAGAATAGGCATGGGACGACCGGCATGGTCGGGAAACGAGAGGTTGTAATCTATGCCCAAATGTCTGTAAACGGTGGCCCAGAGATCGTTGGGAGACAAGGGTCGCTCGACAGGTTCCTCGCCCTTGGAGTCGGTGGCCCCTATGACCTGTCCGGTACGCATGCCACCCCCGGAAACGAGCATGCTCATGGCTCGAGGCCAATGGTCGCGGCCGGGTTGGTTCACCTTTGTCTTGGATCCCTTACCTATCGAAATGCGAGGTGTGCGACCGAACTCGCCTGTAACGACAAGCATGACCTTCCTGTCTAAACCTCTTTCATAAAGGTCCTCCACCATCGCGGTTATAACCTTGTCGTAGATCGGCAGGCGCACCTTTGAGTCCTTGAAGATGTCGGCGTTCACGGCATGACTGTCCCAATTGTAGGCGCCTTCATCGATCCAAGGCACACCAGTATCGCCGTAAGGATTTTCCATTACTACCGTCACCCAGTTTGCACCCGCTTCCACCAACCGACGAGCCAGCAACGCTCGAGTACCCCAGTTATGATTACTGAATCGATCTCGAGTTCGCTGAGATTCCTTACTCAAATCAAAGGCATCGCGCACATTTTCGGAAGTCATCATACTTAGCGCTCGCTGGTTAAAAAAATCCATCGAGTTAAAAACGCCGCTGTTGTCAACATCCCGACGCATCTGGTCGAAATCATGAAGAAGTGAGGTTCGATCGGTAAGCCGGTCAGCCAGACTTTTATCGATATCGATGTTTTCGACCTTGAAGTCCTTTTCACTGGGATCGGCCGAAATGGCGAAGGGATGAGTCTCTGCACCCAAATAGGCAGACCCAAAGCTAAAAGTATTGATCCCGTTTACCCTGCCATTACCGAGTGCCATATATCCGGGCATCCCTCTGGTATCACGTTTGCCCTCAAGAGCCTTGAAGGCCATTGAGCCCACGCAAGGATAGTCATTTACGAAACC
>JABHOU010000488.1 GCA_018695085.1 Opitutia bacterium
AGGGAGAAGCCCCTGCCCTACTCAGCTCCGACCCCATTCAAAGTCTGGATATCGGCGCAGATGCCTTGAGCGCGGTAGGCAATTATAGCAGCCCGTTCAACTTCACGGGATTGATCGACGAAGTGCGCCTTCACTTCGGCGAAGTCGATCCTGACATGTTCGCCAAGGTCGTTGAAAATGCAGCAGGAAATCGCCCCATCGAGAA
The DNA here is from genome assembly GCA_018695085.1 of Opitutia bacterium. Lineage (GTDB taxonomy): Bacteria > Verrucomicrobiota > Verrucomicrobiia > Opitutales > Seribacteraceae. The sequence continues at coordinate 206 of JABHOU010000488.1, forward strand.
AACCTGTGTCCTTGCTTGCTCGTTCGACGATGGCAAGGCAATCGACCTTTCTTCGGGTAAGAACGAGGCAGCCGTCAGCTTGGCCAAACCGGAAAAGGGCAAATTCGGTGGTGCATTCCGCTTCACCTCTAAACCCAAGAAAGGCGGAAACCAGCAAGGTGGAAGCGGAGTGGCTCACAACTGGACCCACGACATTCCGGTCCTTGCCCGAGGGATGGTTCTGGCGAAGAACATTGTTTTCGTTGCAGGACCGCCTGACGTCATGGACGAGGAGGAAACTTTCGGTCGCATCAAAGCGAGGGATGATTCAGTAAACGAAGTCATTGCCAAGCAGCAAGCAGCCCTCGACGGCAACCAAGGATCCGTTCTGCTCGCCATATCCACTAAGACAGGTGAAACTTTGGGTAAATACGAATTGGGCTATCTACCCACTTGGGATGGCATGGCTGCAGCCAACGGAAATCTCTTTCTATCCACCGAAAAAGGCACAATCACCTGCCTGAAGGGAAAAAAGTAATCCACAGGCCAAATAAAAATCATCGTATGTTTGTATTACAGAAATGGTAAAGCCGTTTGCCTCAAGGAAGAAAATCTTTGGTCAACGAGACATGCCACATACCAAATGGTCGGCTCGCTTTCTTCTAGTTGGGTTCGTCCTAACATTTATTGACCCCGAATACTGTGAAGCGGCCAAGAAAAACAAGGATCGCAAGTTCCCCACCCTCGACCAAGTCTTGCAACCCGAGCAGGCGAAGGAGGATCTTGCGATATTGAGAAAAACTCTGGAGGAAGGACATCCAGGCCTTTACCTCTACACTTCCAAGGATGAATTCGATAAAAAGTTCGAGCAAACACGCAAGTCTTTCGATCGCTCCATATCCTTGCGGGAGTTCTACTTGGAAGTGGCTCCCTTGGTCGAGAAAGTCTATTGTGGACACACTTATTTCGACCTGCCTCCAAAGCTACTCAAATCCCTCCTAAAAGAGCCTCCCTTGTTTCCGTTGCCTCTCGCCTTCCTCAACGCGAGAGCATATATGGATCAAGCCAAGACAGAAATTCCATTGGGTGCGGAAATCACCGCAATCGATCGAATGCCCATGGATCAAGTGTTGGCAAAACTGCTGCCTTACATTCGATCCGACGGGTACAATGTCACGCTGAAGTATCGTCAAATGGAGGACGAGTTCGCCCTCCACTACTTTCTTTTCTTTGGTCGCAAGGAAAAGTTCCAAGTGGAATACGTTATGTTTGGATCGGAGAAAAAAATGATCAAGGAAATACAAGCCGTCACAGCCAAGAAGCTCGAGGCTTCGATGATCAACCGCCACTCGGATCTTGGCAAACTAAAGAAATACAAGTTTGGGATGATAGAGAGAGGCATTCAGTTGTTAAGCATGAACAGTTTTGACTTTGGCTTAAACAAAAAAGGCCGGCAAAAATATAGATCTTTTCTTCAGGAAAACTTCGCTGCGATCGAGGAGGGCTCTGGAACAGATTGCATTATTCTCGACTTGAGGCAAAACGACGGCGGCTATGTGGGCAATGACTCCCAATTGTTTTCATACTTTGCCCAAGATACTTTCCGCGATGCAGCCTCGGCTGAGGTGAAATCCTTGAAAATCGGCGTAAAAGAGCACTTAGCCCGCGAGCAATTCCCAAAGATGCTTGAGAGATTATTGGCTAAGGACTTCAAGCCTTCGGCGGACGGTCGCCTCTTCATGATCGATGAAAAAAACCGCCAGTGGAAGCCTAAGAAAAAGGCGTTCGACGGCCATGTGCTAGCTCTCATCAGCGGATGGACTCACTCCGGCGGCGCGGTATTCTGCAGTTACTTGCTTAATAACGACAACGTCACCTTCATCGGCGAGGAGACGGGCGGAGGACATGCTACCTTCACGGCAGGAAACATGGTTCTATACGATTTGCCAAACTCGAGGTGCCAAGTCGAAATCCCACTGATTCTTTATGAAAACTATCGGGGGAAAAAGACTTTTCCGAAAGGGAGTGGGATTCGACCCGACCACAAAGTTACCCAAAGCCAGAAAGACCTTATCAACAATGTCGATACTGTTATGGCATTCGCCTTGCAACTAGCACGAAAAGCAGCAACCGCAAAGGACGCTTCCGAGAAATAGTCAACTCCTCCTGCATGGCAATGTATTCCATTTCAATGACCTAGTTTTCATTTCCCAATTCCATGAAGATTGTAATCTTAGACGGTCACACCCTAAATCCCGGAGATCTATCCTGGGAAGGTCTTTCCAAGTTCGGCGAACTTAAAGCATACGAACGCACACCTCCCGAACTGGTGGCGGAAAGATGCGCTGAAGCCGAGATCATTATCACCAACAAAGCGATCGTCACCCGCGAAACCATAAATTCCCTGCCGGCACTTCGCTACATAGGCGTCACCGCTACGGGGGTGAATATCGTGGATTGCAAAGCCGCAGCCGAACGCAGCATTCCAGTGACCAACGTGCCTGGCTACGGGCCAAGGTCCGTAGCCCAAATGACCTTCGCTCATATTCTCAATTTCACGCAGCAAACGGCTCATCATGCAAATGAAGTGTCCAAAGGGCGTTGGTCAAATTGCCCAGATTTCTGCTTCACCGACTTTCCACTCGTGGAACTGGACGGTCTCGTTCTCGGCATTCTCGGATACGGAGATATCGGAAAAGAATCCGCCCGCATCGGTCGAGCCTTCGGGATGGAAGTCATCGCCCACAGTCGATCACTGACCGAAAGCATCCCTGGTGAGGTCGAAGCCGTAGACCTCTCCGAACTCTTCGTTCGCAGCGACGTTCTCTCTCTTCATTGCCCGCTCACGCCTGAAACCGAAAAGGTCGTGAACGCCGAGAGTCTCGCATCCATGAAGCCTTCGGCTTTTCTCATCAATACCGGACGCGGTCCACTGGTGGACGAACAAGCACTCGCGAATACCCTCAACGGAGGCAAACTCGCCGGAGCAGGTCTAGACGTCCTGTCAACCGAACCGCCGCCACCCGACAATCCGCTGATCGGAGCAAAGAACTGCATCGTAACACCGCACATTGCCTGGGCAACCCTCGCAGCCCGCAAGCGTCTTCTCGACATCACAGTGGCGAATCTCAAAGCCTTCTTGGAAGGCGTCCCAAAAAACATAGTGAACGAAGTCTGAGTTACTTATCAACCAGACTAAAACACTTTACCGTTATCCTGAATTAAAGAAGCTACCCAATTTCCTGAAAGCTCAAAGCCAGTCAATGCTCTTCCTCGGAACAAAAGCCGACAATCAAGAATAAAATCACTGGAAAGACCTTAGCGTTCACGAACCATTCCTTTAATAGGATGTTATTACTAATCCTTGTCCAGTTGCAAACAGACTAGGCGACGTTTGTCCCGTGCGTATAGCTTGCCATTGGATATGGCAAAATGAGCTCGAGCTTCAAGGCCCAGGACTTGTTGCCTGTAAAGAACGCTGAAGCCCTTGGGAGAAGCAGGAACCAAGAGAAGTTCCCCGGCTTCCGTAATTACAAAAAGTTTTCCGTCAGCCAGCAAAAGGTTTCCAGATGCCATTCGCCCCGAGGACCATTGAACGGAACCATCGGCAAGACTTACGCAACGAAGCTCCGGCCCACGCTCTTGGCGACCATGAAAGCCGTAGAGATAACCATCATGATGTACGGGGGTGGCGTAATGCCCATCAAGCATGCCGCCCTTTTTCCAGATAGTCTCGGCACCTACGCCAGTCGCCCCATTGGCTTTCAGCGACCAAGCGGCGCCTCCGACATCGTAGCAGCTCGTAACAAATACGGTATTGCCTACCAGCAAGGGGGTGGCGGCATTTACGGAAGCATTAATGGGAGAACGAAAACGCTCGAAGAAAAGTTCCTTTCCCGTCTCGGCGTTTAGTCCCCAAAAACCGTCTCGCATAAAAAACATCGCACATGAAACATCTCCGATCGTGGCGTGCACCGGGGAAGAATAATCGTTTTCATATTCACCGGATTCCCAACGAACTTTACCAGTTTCAACATCGAATGCCACGACCCCAGCACCCGAACCTCCGACGTCAATCATAACAAGGGTTCCCACGACCAAGGGAGAACAACAACGCCCGAAAAAACCCTGTGGCGAACGGAACTGCTTGGCTACGTTCACGGTCCACTTCAGTTTGCCGGTTTTTAAATCAAGACAGTTCAAAATCCCTTGGGGACCGTAAGCAAACACCTTGCCACCGGCAATCGTGGGAGTGGATCGGGGACCTTCAGCCATGCCGAAACCATCTCGATAACCGGAAGCGAAGGCGTATCGCCAAAGTAGCTTGCTTGAAGAAGAATCCAGGCAATCAATCGATTCCTCAACTCCCGGTCGGTGATGAATGACCAATTTGCCGTCCAATACCACGGGAGCAGCCCAACCCTCACCAAGCGATACTTTCCAAAGCGTAGGGAAAGTCGCGCCGTCCTTGGGTAAAGAAAACTTTTCGCCGACGGCCACGCCATCGCGATTCGGACCAAGCCATTGAGGCCAGTCTCCCGCAAAGGCAGAAACCGAAGGGAGCAGGCACACCACAACCACATAGATGCAAATTCTCATAAGAAGTCCCATGCTGACGAATCTCTGACTGTTCGTCCGGCAGAAAAGGGTTCGACTCATTAGATTCTGAGGTTGTATATGGAAAATATGAAATTTGCTATCTGCAATGAGACCTATCAAGGATGGGACTTTTCCAAAACTTGCGACCATGTCGCCGAAACCGGCTATCAGGGAATCGAGGTCGCGCCATTCACACTCAAGGAGGATCCGCGCGATCTGACAGAGAAGGAAGCCGCAGAGCATGGGAAAACGGCAAAGGCGGCGGGACTGGACGTTGTTGGACTTCACTGGTTGTTGGTAAAGCCCGCATGGCTTCATCTCACTACGCCTGACGGTTTGCTCCGCAAGGACACCATCGCCTTCGGTCGACATCTTGCCCGCACATGCTCGGCTATGGGTGGTCGCGTAATGGTCTGGGGAAGCCCAAAACAACGAGATCTCGCAGATGACTGGGCTTATGAGGATGCTTTCTCTCGAGCCGCCGATGCACTGCGGGAAATAGCTGAAACGGCTGGTTCGCTAGGTGTTACAATCGCGATGGAGCCTTTGGGAAGAGCCGAGACGAACTTTTTAAACACTGCCGAGGAGACGGTACGACTAATAAAAAAAGTTGACCATGACGCGTTGCGTCTACACCTGGACGTAAAGGCCATGAGCGACGAAACAAAGTCGATTCCGGACATAATTCGTGAAAGTCGCGATCACACCGCACACTTTCATGCAAATGACCCGAACCTGCGAGGACCCGGTTTTGGCGAGGTTAAGTTCGAGCCGATTGCAGAAGCTCTTAGAGAAAGCGGATACAACGGCTATGTGTCAGTTGAGGTCTTCGACTATTCTCCGGACCCCGAAACAATAGCCACCCGAAGCCTCGCGTATCTGAAGGAAACCTTTGCAGTCTAGGGAAGGTCGATGAGCCGGGCTTCACTTTTTCGAATCATGCCCAAATCTTCCCCGAAACGAAATAACTGAGCTTTTTGTCTGTCTCTCAACTCAAAACCTTCGGCTGCCCGAGCCTTGCTCAAAGCTTCCATGCCAAAGTAATCCACAGACCAAGGATTTTCACTAAGCATGAGCGTCGGTTCACCGCCAAGAAACTGGGCATTGAATTGACTCCCTCCTGCGTACTGAAATCGAGAAAGATCAAGGATAGAAAAAAGGTGCTTCTCCCGATATTCGGGTATTGCTAGAATTTCAGTAGCCGCCGAGGGAGCCGTGGTGGAGCGACCAAGAAAACGAGAGTTATTGTCAACCGCATGCAGGGAAGCATTTCCAACGGCAGCATCGATGCCCAATGAACGACTGTCGATAGCTACAGGCAGGTTGATCCAGAAAGTGTCGCCAAAAAACAGAGGAACCGGCAGGTAGCTCCGGCGTTCCTCCCGCAAGCGAACCTCACGGTCGCGCGGATGTCGAAGGGACAGGCGAGCTCGATAATCAGTCGTGGGCGGCATGGGACTGTCATGGAACCACTTCTCGTCATAATAGGTTCGTGAATCAAGGGCAACAACATGGTGACCACGATAGTGATTCCCTCCCTTGCTGCGAGGCGGAAGAAAACCTGAATGACGGAGACCACTTGTTTCAAGATCCAGAAGGAAAACGGAATCCGAAGCAAATCCTCGAGCCTTAAGCAAATCGAGCAACGCATCTACTAAATGTCGGGAAGTGGCCAAACCTGGAGCAAAATGTGTAGAAAGTTTAATTCCGACCTTGGACTGCTGATCGGGTTGCAATTGCACGCCGCCTTTCAGCTCATTGAAAAGAATAAGAGACCTCACGGAACGAGCATAATGCTCAGGTTTTCCCAGTGAACATCGAAAGGTGGCAAGACTCTGCCCCTCAAGCAATGGCTGTCTTCGATCCTTCGACAAAAAAGATTCACCGGGTAAATCCACAGAAAAGGAAACCCCGAAACTCAGAGAAAACATGGTTGCGACCGCGAGCATAGCTTGACGTTTCACGTCCTGTTGAGAATAGAAGTTTTAATGCAATTTATTATTTGCCGGGTTTGGTTATCTGCTTTGGTCGTCACGATGGCGATCACGAGCGGTTGTTCTGACGACTCGAGTACGACGTCTTCGCCAAGCGAACATAAGCAACAAAACCCGCCCGACCTAAGCGAGGCAATACAGAAACGCATCGAAGGGAAAACAGACGAAGCTCTAGCGATCCTACGCAAATTATACAATGAGTATCCGGAATCTCCGGAAATCATCACGATGCTCGGACGAACTTTACTCGATGCGGAAGAATACGCCCTTGCTGCCTTCCGTCTAGAACAGGCTCTCGACCTTGGCGGTGAAACGAAAATTTTAGCCGAAACTGCACAGGCTCACGAGCTGGCAGGAGACGATGAATCTGCAGAAAAGGCTTATGCCGCCTACATGGAAAAACATCCTGATGATACCTTTGCCAATCTGAAATACGCCCGCGTGCTACACCGACTAGGAGAACGCAGCAAGGCTCTGGACGCTTTCCTGCAAGCTTCCGACAAGGCGGAAACCGCAGACGCAATGGCCGTTGCCCAGTTGTTTCTGGCAAAGAAAATGTACACACAAGCCGAGCACTGGTTCCGATCCGCTGAAAAAAAGGCTCCGAGTCAATCGCCACTCCCCTACCTCGGGTTGCTTGAAGTTAGGCTTAGCCTGAAGGACGAAAATTCGGCCGAAACCTTGATGCTGGCAATGGAAAAGACACACCCGGGTTCTCTGGATAAGAGCGAACACGCAAAAACAGCCGCTGATCTATTGAAACGTCGCCGTAGTCTGGACTTCTTTCAGAGAGGCTACGCGACCGATGGGAAAACCGCATCGGAACTGGCCGCAGTCTTACTCGCGCATCCGAAGGAAGAGCTGGTCGTCGGCGTATCCAAGCTCCCTCCCCGCACTCCTGAAATCATAGAAGACCCCCTGAACTCGCCGTTATCGGCCGAAAATAACGCCTCACAGGTCTCTCCTCGCAATAATGAAACCAACCCCGACACTCTTTCGCTTGCAGATATATTTTCAAGTTCTCCAAATAATTCGGAACCTGTAGAGAAAAGTTTTCTGGATCAAGCGGAACTGGCGATGCTAGAGAAAAATTTTCGAAGCTCGTTGCTCTTTACACGCAGAGCACTGAGGGAAAACTCGAAAAACGCAGCGGCATGGCATTTGGCGTCACAGGCTCACTTTCTTCTAGGCGAAGTCGATGAAGCCGAAATGAAATCCTTGGAAGCGACGCGTCATGCCCCTCAAGATTTAGGTTACCACATGGACTACCTTCGCATTGCTCGAGAAACTCTTTCAGGTAACCGCTATCTTGAAGAACTGGAAAAAGCTCACGAACGTTTTCCCGAGTCCATCGAAATACTGTGGCAGCTTGCTCGCCGCTATCATGTCGCAGAAAACAAACCTGCCACGGCCGCCATCCTCTATCGAAAACTGTTGGCAACGGCACCTCACGACCATCCGTTGCGACCTGAAGTCGATCGGGAGCTTCGAAGTCTCCCTCTCAATCCCTAAAGCTCATACCCATTTTCGTGACCTCGAGTTAAGATTGCCCCGATGCCCAGACTACACCGTGACTTTGTGGCCGAGCTCAAGGCCCGAATAGATCTTCACGACGTCGTGGCCCCTTATGTGAGCCTCAAGCGATCCGGAGCAGACTGGAAGGGACTGAGCCCTTTCAACCAAGAAAAAACACCTTCTTTCTACGTTCATCCGGACAAGGGGTTTTTCAAGTGCTTCAGCAGCGGTGAGGCGGGAGACGCAATAAGCTTCATACAAAAAGTGGAGAATCTGGAATTCCAGGAAGCCGTAGAATTTCTAGCTACTCGCTTCAACGTAAACCTACGCTACGAAGAGACTGCCGACGGTAGACCTGCAGGGCAGTCGTTTTCCCACCGAAAAGCCCTTTTCGACATACATGAACTTGCAATGTCTTGGTATCGCGAAAAATTTTGGGCCGACAACGATGGAGGCCACTTCATTCGGAAGTACTGGACGGAGGAACGACATTTCCCGGAAGAAGTCGCAAAGGAATTCGGAATTGGATTTGCTCCACCGGACTCATCCGGTCTCCTTCGCCTTTTCACGGAACAAGGAATTCCTCCAGAAGTCATCGATAAAAGCGGGCTATTTTTCGACCGCAAAGGAAGACAGGATTTTCTAACTCGCTTTCGTGGCAGGCTCATGATCCCCATTCGCGACACCCAAGAGCGCGTTGTCGCTTTTACCGCCCGTCAATTGTCTGTCACCCCGGAAAACGATCCTGCCCGCGAGGCGAAATACGTAAACTCTCCCGAAACGCCTATCTTCAGCAAAGGCAACCTTCTCTTCAATCTGGACAAGGCCAGACGCCACATTGATGAGAATAAACGTTTTTTGCTAGTCGAAGGTCAACTCGATGCGATTCGTTGCTGGGAGCAAGGGGTGAAAAATGTCGTAGCCCCTCAAGGAACTGCTTTCACCAGTGGTCAGGCTCATCTCCTTCGAAGATATCGACCCGCGGGCATTGATTGCCTTCTTGATGGTGATGAAGCAGGTCAAAAAGCGGCCCTCCGAATCCTTCCTATCTGCGTAAAAAGCACTCTCGACATCCGCTTTCTTCTTTTACCTCCCGGTGGCGACCCCGACGACTTGCTCCGATCCGAAGGTCTATCAGGTCTGGAAAACCTAAAAGACGAGTCACTCAGCGGAATCGCCTTTGCCGTATCCATGTACTTGGGCGAAACTAAAGACCCCACGCCCACCCAAAAAAACACAGTTCTTGAACATATTTTTGAAATCGTGGCCGAAACGGATTCTCTAGTGGCGAGAGACGAGTACTTGGCTCAGACCATTCGCTTGATGAAGCTGGAAGAAAGTTCGGCTCGACAGGAATTCGCACGCTTTGTAAGCAAAAAGAACTCACCTTCCTACGGTACTCGGCAGACAACTCAATCTGAAGAATTATCCACAAATGCTTCCCAAAAGTTGACAACAGCCGAGGATGATCTATTATTATTTATTTTGCACCATAATGAAGTCGCGTCACCTCTCGCGCAAGCGATCCAACCAGAATGGCTCGACATCACATCCCCTTCAGGAACAATACTAGCCAAGGCATTGGCTGAAATACGCGAAGATAATGGTAATGGACTAGAATCCTTAGATGAGATACTAGAGAATGATGACGAACGAAACACCGCCTACGAAATACTATCCCGAAAACCTGCCCATGATGACCCTGTGGACATTCACAATGCATGCAATGCCTCACTACAGGCTCTCTTTAACCGTTTCTTCAAAGCAAGAGAAAATGGCATTCGAGAACGATTCGCAAACCTGAACCCAGACGGGGTCGAACAACTCACCGAACTTCGAGCAGAGCTTGCTTCTCTCCGATCCCAACGAAAAACGCTTCCACTCCTAACCTTTGTCCAACCATCCGAGACCGATAATAATTCCGCCCATGTCACCGACCAAAGAAACAGCGAAAAAAGCTCCAATCGCAAAAAAAACCACAAAGAGTCGCAAGACACCGACAGTCGGGAAAAAGCCTCCTCTGAAAAAGAAAGCGACAGTCAAGAAGACCTCTTCTAAAGCAGTGGCGACAACTGCCGGGGCGAAAAAAGCCAGTGCAAAGAAACTAGACGCGGCAAAAGCGAAAAAGAAAGTTTCGGTTAAAACGTCGGTCAAGGCAAAGACTAGAAAAGAGACGAAACCTACCAAGGTTAAGGCTACCAAGACCAAAGCAACGAAGGCGAAGTCCTCCACAGGAAGTGCCGCCGCCAAGGCGAAAGCGGCATTGGACGCAGTCTCGGGTAAAGCACCCACTCCAAAACCTCTGGACGATGCAATCACGGATAAGGTCCATCACTTGATTCATCACTCCCGTGAACAGGGTTTTCTCACTTACAAGGATATAGACAAAGCCCTTCCGGAAATTGCAAGCCAACCAGAAGAGCTGCAAAACGTAATTTCCATACTCAACAATCTGGAAGTCAAAATCCTAGATGGCGTAGAGGTCGACAAGTACAAGAAAAAGCAGGAAGAATCGGAGGAAGAATACGCCCGTACCACTCAGGGTGACATGCTGGACGACCCTGTCCGAATGTACTTGAAGCAAATGGGCCAAGTACCCCTTCTGACCAGAGAAGAGGAAGTAGATATTTCCAAGCGAATTGAAAAAGCTGAATCGGCGGCTCTCAAGTTGCTGTTCTCTGTCGATCTCACTGCCCAATTCCAATTGGAACTGGCTCAAAACCTGATCGATCGCGAAGAGCGTTTTGATCGGGTTGTCCTAGACAAGAAGATTGATAGCCGGGAAACCTATTTCAAAAACCTAGCCAAACAACTGGACGCAGGTAACGCTCTACTGGTGAAAATCATCCGTGCTTGGGGCCAAGCAGAAGAGGCAAAAGACCAAACACAGATAAAGCGAGCCACCAATAGATTTCTTAAGTATCAGGGTATGCTCGCCCCAATATTCAAGAAATGCTGTTTCAAATTGAAGGTGTTCGAGGACTTTATCGCCAAAATCAACCCCGACCTCAAGACAATCACCCGACATCTTCGGCACATAAACATGGCCAAGAAGGATACGGTCAAGGTCAAGCGCAAGGGCGTAAAACTAGAAAAGGTTCGAAATGAACTGGCTCAATTCCGGGAGAAATACCGCATGGATCCCGAAGCTCTCTCGGAACTCATTCGGGAGGTACGATCTTTCATGCGCGAAGCCCACATTGCAAAAACCGAAATGGTCGAGGCCAACTTGCGTCTCGTCATTTCAATCGCCAAAAAGTACACCAATCGCGGACTCTCTTTCCTAGACCTCATTCAAGAAGGCAACATGGGGCTAATGAAAGCCGTGGAGAAATTCGAGTACCGTAGAGGCTATAAATTCTCTACCTATGCCACATGGTGGATTCGCCAAGCAATCACTCGCTCCATAGCCGACCAAGCGAGGACCATTCGAATTCCCGTTCACATGATCGAGACATTGAACAAGGTCATGCAGGTCCAGAAACAACTCTTACAGGAATTGGGACACGAACCTACCTCAGACGAAGTAGCGGAGGAAATGGGACTCCCCGTTGATAAGGTGCAAAACATAATGAAGATGGCTCAGCAACCCATCTCACTGCAAAGTCCCGTAGGTGACAGCGATGATACGAACTTCGGAGACTTCATTGAAGACAAGGGTGCGGAAAATCCTTACGACATGACCGCATACTCCCTGCTACGGGAAAAAATCATCGATGTGTTAGATTCCCTGACCGAACGCGAACGCAATGTACTCTCCCTCCGTTTTGGACTAAAGGACGGCTACAGTCGCACTCTGGAGGAAGTGGGACGCCAGTTCAAGGTCACCCGCGAACGTATCCGCCAGATCGAGGCCAAAGCCCTGCGCAAGATGCGCCACCCAACCCGCATCCGCCAATTACATGGCTTCTTCGAGGCCGATCAAAGTTCCGTCAATAAACCCAAGCCGGAAGCGCTTCGCCAACTCGGATTGTGATTTGACCCTCACAAACTTTCCGCAACTCACTACCGACAAAAAGTTTGCCTCAAGAGGAATCTCCAAATACTTTAAATAATCTATGAAAGTCTCACTTGATCCCGCGCTCGCCTTCATTGGTAACTTTGGCGGCGGAGAAATCATTCTCATCTTCCTAATCGTACTCTTGCTTTTCGGAGCCAAGAAGGTACCGGAGCTGTTTCGTTCTCTCGGAAAAGGAGTTAAGGAATTCCGAAAGGCCAAGACCGAATGGGAACAAGACATCAACGAAGTCATGAGCCAAGAACCCATAGAGGATCACGATTTCAAGGCTGCCAAATCTACAGAAGGTTCTCAGGAAAAAACTGAGGATACTGAAGATACCGTTCACCACGAAGACGTGGCACACGAAGGCGAGAAGCAAACTGCTTCCTAAATCAACCGCCGCTCAGGATGGGTTGATACCCCTTCTCCTCTAACCAAACGACGACCTCGTCTCGTTTGTCTCCTTGTATTTCCCATTGACCGTCGGCAAATACTCCCCCGGTTCCTAAACGTTTCTTGAAGTCTCGCAGCATTTCCTTGCGCTCAGCCCAAGAAACTCCCGGCGGGAAACCCTTCACCGTAGTTACGGTTTTACCGCCACGACCAGACTTTTCTCGCCTTACGTCCAAACGGTGACCAGATGATTTCCGCGAGGGTTTGGGGACTTTTTTCGAAGTGTCTTTAGAGATCACTACTTTGCGCAAACCGCCCGCACTCAAACTATCGAAAGGATTGCTTCCGAAGTCAGTGCCAACGGCATCGGTCGATATTCTCCCGTCTTTAGCTTTATCGTTTCCCATCGAGAAATCCCACAGAGTCTCCAATCACTTGCCGCAAGTTCCCTTCTCTGGTTCCCCACCCTCCAAAAAGACCAAAGCCTTTTGATAACTTCGGTTTTCAAGAAAATGCCTCAATCGAGCGGGCAATTCATGTCCCCGCTCGCCTAAAACCTTGTCCAGTGATTGAATAGCCATTGGCAAATCCTTTGCAGTGGCTTGGGTTGGATTCGTGATGACCCGAAGGTTTTTCAAGATATATTCCATATTTAAATGTTCTTATTAGCTTGTTTGAAAACTAATAACAACTCACTAAACTTTTATCTTTCCTCTGGTGAAGAGAGTCTATTGTTTTTAGCGACATGGGACAAACCATTACAGTAGGTGCGGGGCTTTGTGGATTAGTGGCTGCTCGAACCTGCAGTAAGGAAGGAGGGAGCGCACTCGTACTTGAGGCGGGAGGCTATCCCGGAGGAGTGATTCGCTCGGAACGGCGGGATGGATACCTGATTGAACATGGACCCAACACCTTGGCTTTGCGAGCGGGCCATGCTACCGACTATCTTGAGCAGATGGGGTTGTTGGGGGATGCGATCGACGCGAACCCCGAGGCGAACAAACGTTTTCTCGTGCGTGAGGGACGGCTGGTGGCGGTTCCAGCCTCAGCAAGCTCATTTCTCACTAGTCCTCTTTTTTCAATCGTAGGCAAGCTGCGACTTTTACTGGAACCATTCATACCGAGGGGGAGTACCCAGAAAAACGAGAACGTCGACGATTTTTTCAAGAG
>JABHOU010000489.1 GCA_018695085.1 Opitutia bacterium
AATCAAAGGAAAGACATGAGCCAAAGCCGTAGGAACTTCATCAAGCAATCCGCCCTCGCCTCAACGGCGTTTGGGGCCTTCACCATTAGCGGTACCAAGTCTTCGGGCAAGGTCATAGGAGCCAACGAACGAATAAACGTCGCGGTATGTGGCATCAAGGGACGAGGCGCCGCCCATATGGGATCTCTCGGACGCGTGAAGAACGTTCAAATTTCTCATCTGGTAGATCCCGACTCTCGCCTTTTCGAAGGCCGCAAAAATTTCGTCAATAGCCGTTACAAGAACAATCCGGATTGCATTCAGGACGTACGCAAAGCCCTTGAGAACAAGGATATCCACGCGATATCCGTGGCCACCCCGAACCACTGGCATAGCTTGATGTCGATCTGGGCCTGCCAAGCGGGCAAAGACGTATACGTCGAAAAGCCGCTCAGCCATAATATTTACGAAGGTCGCAAGTTGGTGGAAGCAGCCGAAAAGTACGGTCGCATCGTCCAGCACGGAACCCAAAGCCGCTCCTCCCAGAGCTGGGCGAACAAGGCCAAGGAAATCGCCGAAGGCAAACATGGGAAATTGGAAGTTTCTCTAGGTACTTGCCACAAGCGCAGAGGCAGCATCGGCAACAAGGATACCAAGACGCCACCCAAGGAACTAAATTTCGACGTATGGACCGGACCTGCCCAAAAGGAGGACTATCACGAAAATCTAGTTCACTATAATTGGCACTGGTTCTGGAAATACGGCAACGGCGACATAGGCAACCAGGGCGTGCACCAAATGGATGTTGCCCGCTGGATGATTCCCGGTGCCATGTGGCCCAAAAGCGTAGTTTGCGTTGGCGGAAGATTTGGCTACGAGGACCAAGGACAAACGGCCAATACGCAGTTAGCTATTTTCGACTATGGAGAGAGCCTTCTTGTGTTCGACGTACGAGGACTCAGCGGCAAGAGCAACATGGGCGTCTCAAACAAACAATATTTCGACAAGAACGCCAAGGCAGGCAAAAAGGAAGTGCTCAAGTTGAAAGGCGTGAAAAGCCCGACCGCCGACCGAGGCGATGGAGACAACTTTGCCAACTTCATTAAGGCTGTCCGCAGTCGCAAGACCACCGACATGAACGCCCACGTGCTCGAGGGGCATGTTTCAAGCGGACTTTGCCACCTCGCAAACGTGTCCTACCAACTGGGCGAAAAACAAAGTTTCAGCAAAAAGAACAAGGTTTTCGGCGACAACAAGAAGGCTTACGAGTACTTCGAAAAAATGCAGGATCATCTCAAGGAAAATAGCCTCAAGCTGGAAGAAATCGACTACGTAGTCGGCCGTGAGCTAAAATTCGACAGTAAAAACGAATCCATCATTGGCGACGACGAAGCCAACGCGATGTTGACCCGTAACTATCGCGCACCATTCGTGGTTCCTGAAAAAGTATAACGGCACACTTACCATTAATGTCCTTAAGCGGCTCGGCTTCCATCAGGAATCCGGGCCGCTCTTGTTTTAAAATCCATCAACCGTATTTGCATATCCGGTGCAGTTGATGTATTTTAAAATGTTCATCAAAATGAAAGTTCTTCCAAGCTTGTCCTGCCTTGCCCCACTAGTGGCATTATTCGCGTTTGCGCCTAATGCCCGATCCGTTCCTCCACCCTTCAATCCATCTCCGCAAAAAACAGCAATCATGCGGGAAGCGGTTAACCGCATAAACTTGTCGATCGAACAAAAACTCGCGGAAAAAAAAATTCCCTATAACGAAACCCTGAACGACTACCTGTTCGTTCGACGTATATACGTGGACTTGAGCGGCACGATTCCGACTTATGAACAGGTAACCTCCTTCGTTCGCAACAGAGATCCCTACAAGCGGACCCGTCTCATCAATCAGTTGCTCGCCTCCGAAGGATACGTGAGTCACCTCTACAACTACTTGGCGGACTTGTTTCGGATTCAATCGCAAATGCCCGGAAGCAATCTTCGGTCAGACCCGTTCATCGCGTGGTTGAAGGATTCCCTTCATCAAGACAAGCCATACAACCGAATCGTATACGAAATGATATCGGCCTCAGGTCGCCTCCACGACAACCCCGCCGTGGGGTACCACCTGCGAGACGTCGACATGAAACTGGATCACGTATCTTTCATGTCGAAGATTTTTCTAGCCAAGGATATTTCCTGCGCCCAGTGTCATGATCACCCTTTTGAGGAGTGGACACAGATGGATTATTATTCGCTGGCCTCCTTTCTTGGTGGACTCGCAACCAAGGGAAAAGCAATTTCACCCGATAAAAAGAAAAAGGGCAAGAAGCCTAATCCTACTCCTTCCGATGCAGTGAAAGAGACAATGCAGGAGTTTCTTAAGAGTCGGAAATTCGAGCAGGCCATCGCAGAGAAAGAAAAACTCAGCTTCACCCGGGACAAGAAAAAGGTGAAGGCCAAAGCAAAACAACTCCGTGACGCCTTTGATCGCCTGATGGACGACAATCGCTACAACGTCCATGACAAGCCGGACGCGATTATGAAGCTCCCCGACGACTACCAGTACGATGACGCCAAACCGGGTGAAGAGGTAAAGCCACGGGTTCTAGTGGGCGCCGAACCAAAATTTCCTAGAAACTTAAGCAATCGCGAACAACTTGCCCAATGGATCGCCAGTCCAAACAATCAATGGTTCGCACTCACCATAGCTAACCGCATGTGGGCTCGATCCTTTGGTCTTGGAGTCGCCGAACCCCTGCACAACGTGGAAGTTGACGATGCGTCAAACCCTGTCCTTCTCAAGACGATAACCGAAGTCATGATCGCCCTAGAATTCGACCTGAGAGCGTTCTCATGGGTGTTGGCCCACACTAACTCCTATAACCGACTCGCAACTCGAAAGCTCGTTACCGAAAAGGATGACTACTACTTCCCCGGCCCCACACTACGGCGGATGACAGCCGAGCAAGTTTGGGATTCCTTCGTTACTCTCCTAGTGGAGAATCCGTTGCGATATCGATCCGCAGGAGGCATAACTTTGCGAGACATAACAAACGCCGAGAGCGCCATAACCTTTGCAGAATCCTTAACCGCTAGCACCCGCACAGGCAAAAAAAGAAGTCAGGGACAATTTCTGCTCCTCGACTCTCAAACCGGTGAGACCGTACTTCAAGGGGGTAAAGACATGGGTTCTTCCTCAGGAGATCCCAACACGCAACGCGTGACCTCCGGTCGAGGGAAGGAAAAGCTAATTCTTGCCCGCGCATCCGAACTTGAGCAACCAACCCCGCAGGGTCATTTCCTGAGGAAATTCGGCCAATCCGAACGAACCTACGTCGCGGGAGCTTCCAACCTGTCAGGATCCGTTCCTCAAATCATGGAACTCATGAACGGTTTTGCGACTGAGGCCCTGATAAATCAAGACTCCTTGATATTCCGCAAAATGAAGGATGAACGAAGTCCCTCAAAACGTGCGGAAATTGTCTTCCTCAGTGTCCTCAATCGTCTGGCAAACCCAGCCGAGCAAAAGCTTCTTCGCAACACTCTACTGAAGAACGATGAGGAAGACATGGCCGATCTGATTTGGGCCCTGCTCAACACTCCCGAGTTTTTCTTCATCAAATAACGAACCCTAAACGTCAGGGAACCATGCAAGACTTAGTAAGACAACTCGACGAATCCTCTCGCCGTTCCTTCCTCGCTTACGCCGCCAAAGCCGCCCTCGGCGTAACCCTGCTCCCACCCGCCTTTGTCTCGGGAGCACCCGGCGACCCGACAGCTCCGGGCACCACCCCGATAATGAAAAAGAAGGCGCTCTGCGACAGCGTCATCTTTCTATACATGCGTGGCGGGATGAGCCAGATTGACACCTTTGACCCCAAGACAGACGACGCCACAAAAGGTTCCACTCGTCCCGTCGCCACCAAAGCCGACGGGTTGCAATTATCCAATTTGCTTCCTAAATTAGGTGAACAAGCGAACGACTTATCCGTTATCCGATCCATGACCACTCGGACAGGAGCACATTCGCAAGCCTCCTACGTCATGCACACGGGCTACCGTCAGCGACCGGGGATGACTCATCCCCAGCTTGGTTCTTGGTCACAGCATTTTCTCGGCAAGTCTCATCCCGTGCTCCCTTCCAGCGTAGTCATTTCAAGTGGCAACCCCGGTCCCGGATTCCTTCCACCCGATCACAGTCCCCTTCCCATCGGAGATCCCAACAAGGGGATCAAGGATCTTCTTCCCGAAGTGGACAAAACCCGCATGAACAAACGCGTCAACTTAGCGCGCCAGTTTTCGTCCGCATTCGAATACTATTTCCCTCACGAAGACGTGAAGGCCTACTCCGACTTCTACAAACAAACCGTAAAGTTCCTGTCAGGTGACGCCGCCGAACCTTTCGACATTTCCAAGGAACCCGGCAACATACGGAACCAATACGGGAACCATTCGTTCGGTCAGGGTTGCTTGCTCGCCCGTCGACTAGTCGAGAAAGGCGTCCGCTACGTGGAAGTGAAATCTCGGCGAAGTTGGGATTCCATGCACGGCGGAACGGGACAGCTCAACGCTCTTGCCAATGAGCTCGACGGAACCGTCTCCGCACTTATGACCGACCTCCGGGAGCGCGGCATGCTGGAGCGCACGATGATTGTAATCACTTCGGAGTTTGGGCGGACCTCCAAAGTCAAGGGAAACGGTGGACGAGACCATCATCCAAACGGGTTCTCCTGCGCCCTAGCCGGCGGAGGAATTAAAGGAGGAAAAGCCATAGGGGCCACCAATGAAAAAGGCCGAGAACCGGATCCTAAATTCGAACCAAAGGATCTCCACGCCACCATCGCCACCGCCATGGGCATGAACGTCGAGAAGCGCTTTCATCCCAAAGGCGGAGGACGTCCCTCCTTCGTAGGTGGTCGAGGAAAGCCCATAATGGATTTGCTCGCCTAAATAAAGCTGTTGGTAACTCGCGAAAAAACTCGCGAAGGTCAGCCACATTCGAGATACTGAGCGGGATGATCCGCATCTTTTCTCTTTTATTCGTAGCAACCTGCTTAAGTTGCACCTGCCATGCAGCCAAGAAACCAAACTTCATTCTCGCCATGGCCGACGACCAAGGCTGGGGCGAAATGGGCTACCAAGGCCACAAGGCGCTGAAGACACCCAACTTCGACGACATGTCGAAATCGGGACTTCGCTTCGACAGGTTTTACGCAGCCGCTCCGGTGTGCTCGCCCACCCGCGCCAGTTGCCTTACCGGGCGGCATCCCAACCGGATGGGCGTCTTCAAGTGGGGATACCCCATGCGCACAGGGGAAACAACCATAGCCGAAGCACTCAAGAAAGCCGGTTACACCACGGCCCACTTCGGGAAGTGGCACTTGGGATCCGTTCGCGCCGACAGCACCGCATGCCCCGGAGCCAACGGCTTCGACGAATGGGCGTCAGCTCCCAACTTCTATGAGAACAATCCGCTCTTCAGTCACAACGGCAAGGTCATTGAGGTAAAGGGAGAAAGCTCCCTCGCCACCATGGAGATCGCCCTCCGATGGATCAGAAAAGTGGCAGAGGCGGACAAGCCGTTCCTTGCCGTCATTTGGTTTGGGAATCCGCATGGCCCTCACATCGGCGTTGACAAATTCCTCGCGCCCTATTCGAAGGAAGCGAAGGCGATGCAAAACTTTTATGCCGAGATCACAGGCATGGATGCCGCCATGGGTGAACTTCGCAAGGGACTCCGTGAAATGGATAAGCATGAAGACACTCTCCTCTGGTACACGAGCGACAACGGTGGACTCAAGCCCAACTCCATGGGCGGACTCTCGGGCAAGAAAGGCAACCTGCTCGAAGGAGGAATACGCGTACCCGCCATCCTCGAATGGCCTGCAAAGATTCCAGAACCTAGGACTAGTTCGGCTCCCTGCAACACTTCCGACTTCTACCCCACTTTGCTCGAACTCGCAGGAGTTCCCCTGCCCAAGGGTCAACCTCCCCTTGACGGCATCAGCCTAGTTCCGCTGATTGAGGGAAAGACCGACATCCGAAAGAAAGCAATGGGGTTCTGGGACTTCCCCGCTCCCGGTCGTAGTCGACGAGCACGAGCGATGCTGGAATCTTTGCGGAAAGAACAGCAAGCGGGCGAGGTGAAACCGGCGCAGAAAGAAGGACATGTCGAAAAACAATACTCGACCAAATCGTTTCCTGGTTCTGTCGCATGGATTGACGGGGATTGGAAATTACTTCGCTCAAAGGGCGCTCCCAAGCTATTCAACCTTTCCAAGGATTCCGCCGAGAAAAACGATATGGCCGGCAAACACCCTGAAAAAGTAGCGGATATGCAAAAGGCGCTCCTCACTTGGCAAAAGTCCGTGACCCATAGCCTAAACGGCGAAGACTACAAGAAGTGAAAGAGGCCAAGCATTCATGGCGTAAGAAAGATTCTTCTGCTTTGGAATCCGCAACGAGGTTATACATACCATTCTCGCGTATCGCCTCGGGTATATTCCTAATTGGTTTCGTATTATTCCATTCTCTGCATCTTGGCGCCAAAGTAGATTTCCTAAGCGAAGTGCGACCCATTCTCTCCGACACTTGCTACAAGTGCCACGGTCCAGACTCCAAGGCCCGCAAGGCCAAACTCCGGCTGGACAAACGCACGGCCGCCTTCTCCGAGAAAGATGGAGCAACTCCGATCGTTCCAAACGATCTCGCGAAAAGCGAAGTCATCCGCCGCATCACCTCAAAAGATCCCGATGAACGCATGCCCCCTCCGGACTCGGGGCTAGAACTCACCACCGACCAGATCGACGTTTTGAGCAATTGGGTAAACGAGGGAGCCGACTGGCCCGAGAACGATCGCCATTGGTCTTTCATTCCGCCCGTTCGCCCCAAAGTACCTCAAACCAAAAACAAAGACTGGCCAAGGAACGGCATAGATCGATTCGTCCTCGCCCGTCTGGAAAAAGAAAACTTGCACCCGGCGCACGAGGCAAACAAGGAAACCCTTCTTCGTCGCGTGACCTTCGACCTCACGGGGCTTCCCCCTTCTCCCGAGGAAATAGATGACTTTCTTGCGGATGCCTCGCTACAGGCTTACGAGAGGGTCGTGGACCGCCTTCTCCGCTCACCTCACTACGGAGAGCACATTGCCTCCTCGTGGTTGGATGCCGCTCGCTACGCAGACACCGACGGATACCAAAACGACCGTACCCGCTATATGTGGGTGTGGCGTGACTGGGTTATACGCTCACTCAATGAAAACAAACCATTCGATCGTTTCATCGTAGAACAAATGGCTGGCGACCTACTCCCGGAACGCGACTTCTTTACCCAAGTCGCCACAGGCTACAACCGAAACCACCGCATTAATTCGGAAGGCGGTTCCATTCCGGATGAATGGATTGTAGAGTATGTCGCAGATCGAGTCGAAACTCTCGGCACAACTTTTTTGGGTCTCACCCTCAACTGTTCTCGTTGCCACGACCACAAATATGATCCCGTCACCCAGCGCGATTTCTACTCCCTATTCGCCTTCTTCAACGGGATCGACGAAGCTGGCCTTGGCCCGAACAACGGAAACAGCCCTCCCTTCATTCCCGTGCCCCAAAGCTGGCCCGACCTGAAGCCGGAAGAGAACAAGTTCGTAGTTCCCGCAAAGATGAAAATAAAGGTTGTGCAAACTTC
>JABHOU010000313.1 GCA_018695085.1 Opitutia bacterium
ACCAGACCGAGACGCACAAGGCGTTCATCCGGAGCCGCTGGATGCCTGCCTTTGTTGATGCCATAGAGTATGGTAAATTTGGCACTGCCACCGTTACCGCCACCCTCTTCGGCGGCATGGACGATTCCCTCTACGCGGATTTCAAGAAGGACGTTTCCGCAATGATGAATCCCGTCGAGAACACCTTGAAACACACCCACGGGGCCTATGGCCCCGGCCATATGGCCTGCAGAGGCCCAATCCTTGAGGTCACAAGGCTCGAAGGCGATGCTCCGCTTGGCAGCAGCGGTATCCGGATTCGATTCAAGACCGACCTGATCATCGAAGGCATCCGTCCCGGACGGGTTGTCCGTATCTGTCCAGGAAGCTGGCCACAGGTCCAAATACCACGTGAGGAATACCTCGGAGGAAACAAGCCTGAAGAACGCTTTCCTACTCCTGCCATCTTTCCGAAGTATTGAGTCCTCGTCAATTGTGACAGCTATTCAATGAGCCCAAAAAAGAATTCTCTAAGAACATTCATATAACATTTGAATCAAGAACCTTTTGAAAATATAAATTTCAGTATGCTTAGAGCCATAATTTTGATGATTTCACTGCCGATTACTTTGCTATCGGCCAACAAATCATTTGAAGGTTTCCTCAACGACCATTGCATCAGTTGCCACGGCCCAAAGAAGGAAAAAGGTGACTTGCGCATCGACAAGCTTTCGCGGGATTTCAAGGTGGGCGCGGACGGACATCTCTGGGCGGAGATCGTGGAACGGATCAATGCCGGGGAAATGCCCCCGAAAAAAGAACCCCGACCGACCGAAAGCGAGATCGCATCGGTCATTGGCCAGCTTGACACCAGAATTAGCGAAGGCCGTGCCGCCCGTATGGCCGCCCGACCACCGGTCGCCCACTATAGGCTCAGCCGCAAGGAATACCGGAATACGGTCCACGATCTCCTGGGCGTCCGCTACGATCCCACGAAACCAGGTGAGTTGAACGCGGATCCGCTTTGGCACGGTTTCGAGCGCATCGGCTCCCTGCTTACACTTTCACCCTCGCATGTCGAACGGTACTACAAGGCCGCCGAAACCGTACTAGCACGGGCCTTTCCGCTCAAGCCGGTCGAAGCCAAGAAAGTCAGAATGACGGCAGCGGACATTCACTATAATGGAGGTAAGCAGCAACAAAAGTACCTCGATCAATTCGGTATCAAGAGGCCCTTGCGTGCCTTGATTTTCCCAGGGCGACTGCAACAAGCCTTCAGGCATAATTGGTTTGGAAGAACCGGCCCCGAGCACAGCGGGCTTTATCGGGCAAAAATGCAAGTCAGTGGCATTCGTCCCAAAGGTGGCCAAGTCGCTCACTTGCGAATTGGCAAGAGGACTTTTGAGGCGGCCAACGAGGGACTTTTGGAACTCGATGTCATGGGCCCCGAAGACAAGCCGGAAATCCTCAAATTCGAAGTGTTCTTGGAGATGCCCGCCAGCCTGGACTTCAACCTTATTGCATCCGACATCATCGATCGGCGCAAGGGGGCTCATTACCGAAACGCCTTTTCCAGCACCAGCTACATATTCACCCACAGCAGCGAAACCACCCTGCTCAACCCGATCGCTCCCAAGATGTTCGACGAGGAGGGGAACGGCATCTTCTCCTTCGTCCTGCTGGACTGGATCGAATGGGAAGGACCAATCGTAAGCGAGTCCGAGAAGGCAACCCGCAATGGATTGCTCCCTGAAAACAACGCAACAAGTACGGAAGTCGCTCAACTGTTGAAAAATTTCGCTGAACGGGCTTGGCGCCGCCCAGTGAAGATCAACGAACTGCAACCCTATCTTCGTTCCTATGAGGAAGAACGAAAGCTTGGGGAAAAGGTCTTCGACGCTTATCAGGTGGCCCTGCTCGGGATGTTGACTTCACGGAACTTCACCTACCTCGTGGAAGGGGACGTCAAAGCCCGCGAAAGACTCAATGACTGGGAACTGGCCTCCCGCCTTTCCTATTTCCTCTGGAGTTCCATGCCGGATCCATCGCTCTTTAATACGGCAAAAGAGAGCAAACTGACTAGTGACAAAAAAGCCCTCGCGGCACATGTAGACCGG
>JABHOU010000493.1 GCA_018695085.1 Opitutia bacterium
CGATACCTGGACTACGAAAAAGCGTACCTGGGCGGCGAACTGGACCCGGCGTTCGGGCAGTTCACGGTCTGGGAACTTACATTCTTGTTTGGCTGGGGCGATCCGCACGGTCATCTGGCCTGGGGTCGCGAAATGCTGCGAAACCTCCGCCCGGACCACATCTACAGCGCGCCCGAAGCGGTGCGTTACTCAGTGATCGTCAATACCTGCGTCAAGTATGGTTCGGGGCATGTCACGTTGGACAGGGGCGAGCAGTTTGCCGGTGCGAACATAATCCAGAACGGTGGGGTCTGCGGCCGTCGCGCGGGCATGGGTCGTTTCGCTGTCCGCAGCTTCGGCATCCCGGCCACGGCTCGTCCCAGCCCCAGGCATGGCGCCCTGGTCCGCTGGTCGCCGGATGGCTGGTGGCCGAACCTGGGCCCGGGCTGGGGTTCAGGCTATGTATGGGGAAGCAAGGACCTCTGGTTCCGCGACTATACGCAGGCTCGCGAAAGCAGTAAGTTTGTGCAGGTCAAGCGGGCCTACTGGATCGGCGACGTGCTGGGAGAGAAACGGACCTTCAGCACCTACCACAAAGATCCCCCTGAAGGCTGGAATGGCGCAGCCCTCCGTCACCTGCGGGCGATCGTGGAAGAAGCCAAAGCCGCGCCGCCCCAAAAACAGAGCTTCGCAGACATTGACAAAGCCATAGGCCCCACTTTGGCGCAGAAGGTAATGGACAGGGAGATCACGCCCGCGGACAAGGAGGTCACCTACGGCGAGGACGGTACCATATCCATACCGGCTGCGGCATGCGTCCCGCGCAACGCCTCACCATGCGTCCTTTCAATGAAAAGCTTTGCCGGTGGTCTGCAGATCTTCATGGGGCGTTTTTCCACACCAGGTGGTGGCGGCAAAACGATCGTTCGTGGGGGCGCGTTCGGGCAGGAAGCCAAGTTCTGCAAATCCGGGTGGCGCATGAAAGACGGCAACAAGAACCACGTCCACCACTCCTACGCTAACTGGGGTCTCCGCGCGGCGATGACGCCCCAAGCCGATCAGACCGCACCCGAACTCACGCTCGAACTCGGCAATGGCGTGAAACTGGAGATGGTCTACATCAAGCCGGGCACATTTGTGATGGGCGGTGAAAACACCTGGGATAACAGGTTTGGGTGCTATGAGTTGCCGAAACACGAGGTCACCATAACAAAGGGCTTCTACCTTGGTAAGTACGAAGTGACGCAGGCGCAATACGATGCGATGATGGGGATCACAACCGACAAAGAAATCAGAGGCCCGAACTACCCGGCAACTGCCCCCAACGGCATCACCGCGGGTAGGGCCAAGGAATTCTGTCGGAAGGTTTGTGATGCTACCGGGCGGGACGTACGACTTCCGACAGAGGCCGAATGGGAATACGCCTGCCGTGCGGGCAGCACAACGGAGTGGTTCTTCGGCGACGACCCCTCAAAGCTCGGAGACTATGCCTGGTACAAGGACAATGATGACAAAAAGGCGCATCCAGTGGGGCTGAAGAAGCCGAACCCGTGGGGCCTCTACGACATGTGCGGCAACGTCTTTGAGCGAGTAGCGGACCTATACGTCAAAGATTACTATGCGAATAGCCCGAAGGAGGACCCGACGGGGCCTGCGCAGTTCGATGGAGGGGGGAGCCGTTTCAGCTACAGCATCAACGTGCCGGAAGCGGGGACATACACATTGTCTGCACGGGTGGTAACGGTTAATTATAATCAGAACCTGCATGTCTCCGTCAAAGGCGGAGGATCCGAGGCCACACTGACATCACCCTACACGGCTGGGAAATGGAAGGACACCAAGCCGGTCACAGTCGTGCTCAAGAAGGGGCATAACACGTTGATGTTCAAGCGAAGCAATCCGAAAGAGGCGCAGGAACACCCGGACGGTGGGCCCAAAACATTGCACTTCCAGCGTGCGATTTCAATCAAGTCGTTCACGTTGAAGCCTATTCATAAAGGCTGATTAAATAAGATGAATTGAACAATTGAAAATGGCAACTATGGCATTTGTCGCATTGGCAATTTCCTTTCAATGTACTCCTTCCGGGATCCCGAAAAAGACTTATACGCCAAATTCGAGAAGCAATCCTCCCGCCCCCGCGTTTGCCAATATTTCATACGGCAAAGACGGACGAAACAAGCTCAACTTCGAGCAGACCGAGTAGAAGATGCAGCCCACGGTCATGCTTTGAAAAGAATCAATCTCGACCTGTCCAAATAATGGGCAGGCAGCAAGAAGGTTCAGAGTTCGACTCAATAAATATTCAAACCTTAATTCTCTGCGTATGAGAATATGTGAAATCTCTTAGTGTAACGACAAAAGAACTATGAAATCAGCTCTCAGCGAGACAGTGCAGGTTCTGCAAGGTTTCAACTGGTCGTACTACGTCGAACTCGAAGACGAGTTTGTTAGAGAAGACTTCAACGGATTTGGTCAACTGCACAAGCCCTTACTAAAGTACTCCTTGGATTTCGTTAAAATCATCGCCGACGACGAAAAGAACGACCCATGTAGTCTTTTAGATCATAAGACTGACCATGTCATAACCAGTCTGAAAACCCGATCGAGACGCTTGGCAATGATCGCACCCGTCCCCTGGGAAGAAATGTCGTAAAAGAGTGTTAGAAAACCGCATATAGGCGTTATTTATTTGTCGTAAGAAACAAAGTTTAAGCTATAACTATCTGTGTTCTTTGTCTCCTAGAGCTTGTTTTAGGGAATTCCGCTTCTTATCTTTTGCGAAAAACGAGAATGAATAACCAGCCATAAGCTCTTTAAAACGAAGAACAGCCTTTTCATTTTTAAACCACTTCGAAACAACACCAAAAAAGAACAACTTATGAGCAAGAAGACTGATGACGCAAAGGCGGTTGAGAAACTCGGCAAAGCAAGGGATTCAATCGTATCCGAACTACGCAAGACGATCGTCGGAATGGACGACGTGATCGACGAGATGATGATTGCCATATTTTCCCGTGGGCACTGCCTGCTGGTAGGTGTTCCCGGATTGGCCAAGACGTTGCTCGTTAGCTCTCTTGCCGAAACGATGTCCATGTCTTTCAAGCGTATCCAGTTCACGCCCGACTTGATGCCTTCCGACATTACTGGAACAGAGTTGCTACAGGAAGACCCCGAAACCCATGAACGCAGGTTCAAGTTCCAGAAAGGCCCCGTCTTCACCAACCTTTTGCTCGCCGATGAAATCAACCGTACACCTCCCAAGACGCAAGCGGCTCTTTTGGAAGCGATGCAGGAAAAGAGAATCTCTTCGGGTGGCGAGGATTACAAACTCGACGCACCGTTCTTCGTTCTTGCCACCCAGAACCCGATCGAGCAGGAGGGAACCTACCCTTTGCCGGAAGCCCAACTCGACCGTTTTCTTTTCAACATCATGGTCAAGTATCCCAGCAAGGAGGAGGAACTGAACGTCATGCGCAGCGTCACGAACGACGAGGAACCTGAGTTGAAAGAGGTCGTGGACGCCAAGACTATCATCGAATTCCAGCGTCTGGTCAGGAGAATCCCGGTGGCGGATCACGTTTTCGAATACGCCGCAGCATTGGTTCGAGCAACTCGACCCGACGAACCGGAGGCTCCGGAATTCGTTAAGAAGTTAATGTCATGGGGTGCCGGACCACGTGCATCGCTCAATCTCATTCTTGCCGGCAAGGCGCGGGCCGCCCTGCGTGGACGCTGCCATGTTTCAACCGATGACGTCCGGGAGGTTTGCCTGCCTATTCTCAGGCACCGCATCATTCCGAGTTTTGCCGCGAGATCAGAAGGAATGACTTCCGATTCCTTGATCGAGAAACTGATCGAGGAAATTCCGGCTAACGAAGATCTCTACAAAGAAAAAGTCGGTTGAGCGGATAGATGTCCGAGCACTTTCCGAAAACCAAATACCTCGATCCCGAGGTTCTTCAGCAACTGGGCGACCTCGAATTGATCGCCCGGGAGGTAGTCGAGGGCTTGCGCGTGGGTAGTCACCGCAGCCAGTTGCGCGGGTTCAGCACGGAGTTCGCCCATCACCGACAATACGTCCCCGGCGATTCCTTACGAACGATCGACTGGCGGGTGTACGGGCGTTCCGATCGTTACTACACCAAACTTTACGAGGCCGAGACCAATTTCGACTGTCACGTACTGATTGATTCGAGTTCATCCATGACCTACGGA
This sequence comes from Opitutia bacterium, assembly GCA_018695085.1. GTDB lineage: Bacteria > Verrucomicrobiota > Verrucomicrobiia > Opitutales > Seribacteraceae. The sequence continues at coordinate 4,198 of JABHOU010000493.1, forward strand.
TCCGGCAAGATAAGTAAACTGGAATACGCCAAGTTCCTTGCCGCATCTCTCGCCTACCTTGTTCTTAAACAGAGGGATTCAGTCGGACTTTCCGTATTCGACTCCAAGGTAAGGGCCTACTTGCCCCCACGATCCACGATGGGCTTACTCCTTCAGATGGACCAACTGCTCAAGGATGCCAAGCCGACCCCAAAAACGGCCATCGCCAAGCAATTGCACGACATCGCCCTGATGATGAAGAGACGATCCTTCGTGATCGTTCTTTCCGATTTCCTTTCCGACGTGGATGACGTACTCGCTGGCCTCGAGCACCTCAGGTTCGCCGGGCACAACGTCATGGTCTTGCATACTCTGGATCCTCACGAACTGGAGTTTCCCTTTGAGGGAACTTGGCAATTCGACGGGTTGGAGGGGGAAGAACCCTTGATTACCCAACCAGAACGCATCAAAGAAGATTATCTTGCAAACTTGAACGAGTACCTCACCGCCTTTCGTGACGGATGCATGGCCAGTCAGGTCGACTATGCTCTCGTTGATACGTCAAGGCCTCTCGACGTTTTCCTGAACGAATTCTTTCATCAGCGCGAATCCCTGATGAATGGATCGACCGGTAGAGCCGGATCATGAGCTTCCTCAATCCACTCCTTCTTCTGGCGGC
>JABHOU010000497.1 GCA_018695085.1 Opitutia bacterium
AACCGCGAGGGCGAGCTCTTCACTTATGACGCGGACATGGAGTGGGATATGAATACTCCTTGGTACCGCCCTACCCGGGTCAACCACGTGATCGACGGCGCGGACTTCGGCTGGCGCACCGGATCCGGAAAGTTCATGGATTATTGCAGCGATACCTTTGGGACGGTCGTCGACGTGGGACCGGGATCGCCTACCGGCGTAAGCTTCGGTTACGGGGCCAAGTTTCCCGCCAAATACCAAAACGCATTCTTCGTCAGCGACTGGTCCTACGGAAAGCTCTATGCCGTTCATCTCAAGCCCCAAGGATCATCCTACGTGGGTGTCGTCGAGGAATTCGCAAGCGCCCAACCCTTTCCCCTGACCGATCTGTTGGTCAACCCAAAGGACGGAGCCATGTACGTTGCGGTGGGCGGACGAAAGGTTCAGTCCGGTCTTTACCGCGTGACTTACGCAGGCAAGGAATCGACCGCTCCGGCCAAGTCCTTTCCGGGAGGCGAAGAAGCAAGAAAGCGCCGGCAAGGGCTTGAGCGCTTCGTACAAAAAGGAGCCAAGCCCGCCAACTCCAAGCAGTTAAACGGAATTTGGGGTTCGCTCGGAGCCAAAGACCGGGGCATCCGCCACGCCGCCCGGGTCGCCCTCGAAAAGCAACCCGTCAAAAATTGGAAGAAGCGCCTTGCTCCGGAGAAGAACCCGGTCATTGCATCCGCCGCCATGATCGCCTTGGCCAGAGCCGACGCCCAAAGTTGCGCAAGCATCCTGCAAAAGGCGATGACTTTCAAATACCGAGATCTGAAAGACCGACAGCAACGCCTCGACCTTCTCCGTTCCATCACCTTGGCCCTTACCCGCGGAGGGCAGCCCGAAAAGAACTTCAAGAGCCAACTGATCGGATGGCTCGATCGAATCTACCCGGCCGACACGCCCGAGGAAAACCGGGATCTCTCGGGGATCATGCAGTTTCTTCAAGCCCCATCCGCGGTCACCAAGGGGCTCGCTTTGTTGAGAGGCGCCTCCGGGCAGGAAGAGCAGATCGGGTACGCCCTCAACCTGCGTCACCTGAAAACGGGGTGGACCTCCCTCCAACGCGAAACCTACTTCAAGTGGTTCGTACGCTCGGGAAATTTCAAGGGAGGGGCCCGGCTGAGCAATTACCTGGATGGAATCAAAAAGGACGCCATCGCCACGGTCGAACCGTGGCAAATGACGGTCGGACTGAAAAAGATCATTGCCACCAAGCCCACGCAAAGCACCCCTCAATTTACCTTCGCTCCCCGTAGCTTCGTCAAAAACTGGACGATGAAAGAAATGGCGAAATGGGTACCAGGCGCAGTACCTGGGAAAAGGGACTTCAAGAATGGCCGGCAAATGTTCGGTGCCGGAAGTTGCTATGCATGTCACCGTATCGGGGGCGAAGGCGGAGCAGTCGGCCCAGACCTGACCTCTGTAGGCGGAAAGTTCGGAGCCTACGACTTGCTGGAATCAATCGTCGACCCGGCCAAGGAAATCAGCGACCAATACGGATCCAGTGTCTTTACCACCACAGACGGAACCCAATTGAACGGACGAATCATGAACATGAGAAATAACGAATACTGGGTAAACACCGACATGATGAAGCCCAGCACAGTGACCAAGGTGAAAGCCGAACTCATTACCTCGATTGAACCGTCACCTGTTTCCATGATGCCCCCCGGTTTGATAAATACCATGAAGAAGGAGGATATTCTTGATTTGCTCGCCTACTTGATTTCAGGTGGTGACCGTAAGCACGAACTCTTTGACCGTTAATCCCAAAAATGCTTTTTCTTACCTACCATGAATAAAAAATACGCCCTCGGCTTCCTATGCCTTCTCTTCGGTTGCGCTTTCGCATCCGCAAAAAAGTCTCCCAATGTTCTCTACATCATCTCGGACGATCAGTCTTGGACCGATTACGGATTCATGGGTCACCCGAAAATCAAGACACCTCATTTGGACAAGCTTTCAAAAGAGAGCGTCCTATTCGAGCGCGGTTACGTCCCCACCGCGTTATGCCGCCCATCCTTGGTAACCTTGGTCAACGGTCAGTACGCCCACAAGCATATGATCACCGGCAACGACCCATCGCCCAAGACCTATCCGCGAGAAAAGGAAGTATACAACCAAAAGAGAGCCAAGCTCATTTCCTACCTCGACAAGTTTGACACCCTGCCCAAGTTGCTTGGCGAAAAGGGATACCTTAGCCACCAGAGTGGAAAATGGTGGGAAGGAAACTTCAAGCACGGCGGATTCACTCACGGAATGACCCGCGGGTTCCCTCAACCTGGTGGGCGTCACGGAGACGACGGTCTGAAAATCGGCCGGACCGGACTGCAACCGATCGAGGAATTCGTCGATCATGCAGTGGCCGAGAAGAAGCCTTTCTTCCTCTGGTACGGAGTCTTTCTTCCCCATACCCCCCACAACCCGCCCGAGCGACTGCTCAAGCCCTACCGGGACATGGGCCTTCCCCTGCCCATCGCCAAGTACTACGCCATGTGCACCTGGTTTGACGAAACCTGCGGACAACTGATCGATATTTTGGAAAAACGTAAACTGCGCGACGATACCATCATCGTCTACGTAACCGACAACGGATGGATCCAGAATCCGAAAAGAAACGGGTACGCCCCCCGTTCCAAGCAGACCCCTTACGAAGGCGGCATTCGCACGCCCATCATGTTCTCTTGGCCCAACGGAGACT
>JABHOU010000428.1 GCA_018695085.1 Opitutia bacterium
GGCGTGCATTTCGCCCCATTCGAGGGGCAGAAAACAGACAATTTTGGGAAGAGAGTATTGGGGCGATCTCAGCGAGGACTTGAAGAGGGCGGTCTTGGCGGTTGTGAGACTTTCTTAAACACGAAAAACGTGAGTTTACTATTCATGAAACCGTGCGTGTGGTTATCCAATGCGAGGAATCAGCATTTCGCTTTACCTTCCGAGGGCGGCTTGAGACTATTCGGTCAAGCCCCTCACCTGAGGTACGCTGTGAAGCTAAGACAAGAATTATCCCAAACGCATGAAATCCAAAGACGAGTTGCTGGAGTACTTGAGCGAGATCCCGGAGGGAGAAGTTTCACCTGAACATGACGACAGGCTTTGCCTACTGATTCGTGAGGTGTGGGCGGAACTAGGCATCACCGATGTGGTTGACTTGCCTTTGCCCGCCAAAAAAATCGATCAAGACGTTCACCAGTTTGCCAAAGTCGAGTGGCATCCCCCGGTGATAAGCTTTGAACTGGAACGCCACGGAGCGATAGCTGTCGGATACTCGACTTACGCCGAGGTCTATCGCATCGGCCTAGACTTGGAAAGCGGAGAGCCACAAAAGACTTACCCAAAAAAGAGGCAGGTCAAAAAGCCCAGCCCGGCCATGAAGTCGAAGGAAAAGGCGGCTGAGATCATCGATGCAGTTGGCAAAAGAGGCAAACATCCGGGTATCCTCAGAAAGGACGACGTGGTTCGAATTAAGATAGATTGCTTCATCCCGAGCGAAGGCGTTGTCAAGAAGACTCTGGAGTCGAGAAGAAAGAACGTCCGTGCGAAAGTCGACCAAGGCTTGGTCGAACTGGGCTACGAAAAGATCGCCAACTGGAGATTTCGTGTTCCTGACTGAGCGTTACTCGCTCCCTGGAATAGATAAAAGAACCTGTCCGCAGATCGTCGAAAGATGGAGCGATCTCAGCGACGAGTTGAAGAGGGCGGTTTTGGCGGTTGTGGGGAGCGATGAACGTCCTTAGCCAATTTCGACAAGTCTGCCTTTTTGCGGATCATAAACGAAATCCGAGATGGTCCCATCCCTTATGCATTCAATGGCTTCCTTGATCACGGATAGAGGAACGAGAAACCATTCCCTGGGCCTGTAGGGCTTCCCAAAGCGATCTTTCAATTCGATGTCGAGCTTGGCACCTGAAAAGATGCGGTGAATGATGTTTTCGAGTTTGGACGCATCGAGGTTGTAAAGTTCATAGGTCGCCACCACTTCAACATCTGAAAGAAGATATGTTGGTTGGTTGGAGGCATCGGCAATTCTTCTCTCTACATCTCCCTTCGTGAACCCAATCTTATGGATGATTTCTCGGTTTTTCAGGATTTCCGGATGCTCGCACTTGCTTCTGAGCACGTATATCACTCCGGATGCCTGATCACCTTCAGTTTTTGTATCAGTGAACAAGGGGCCTAAATCGGGAGCGACAATCCTTCTTGATGTTTCATCGTCCCACAATCTCTTCTGAAGAGATCTTCGTAGCATATTGCTTTCGGTGCCGTTATCGAAAACTATTTTCAGTCTTCTATCAGTTCTTCCCTCTTGGTCGACGAAGGCTTCTTCTTGGTCAGCAATATATAGCATTTGCCCGTAAAGAATGTAAAAATTTCCGGCATCGACCTCTCCTTTATTCGTGCACTTAACAATGGTCCTCAAGTTGGAATCGATCTCTGACTTCACTTGCTCAAAAAGAGGTTTGTAGATTCCAAATTCTGGGCATTGGCGTCTGCTTGCAATTTCTTCCGCTGCCTGAATCTCTTTGGAAGGTCTAACGTGCTTCAAGTCCTGCAGCGATCCTTCCTTCGGCTCGACTCCCAGAGCGGAAAGCAATTCGTCGTCATCCATGTCTTCGCCCGGCAAATCTTCCTTTTCTCCATCACCGAGGATCTTCTGATGATCCATCTCCAGCAATAGCTCCCTGCATTCATCCTGGTCGGAGAGTCGATCCAGGCGAACCGCATACATCCTTTCGAAAATGTCGTTTTCATGTCCGTGCTGGGGCTTGCGTCGATGCTCTTCGACAAAACGCTGTATCTCCTCGAACCCGGCAATGATTCGTTCTTCCTTGGCGGTGAGGGTAGCCTTCTTCTTTACCTCTACCTCGACACCCAGTTCACCAAGCAAGGCGTCGTCTTCTTCGGTGAATTTACTCATTTGCCGACTCCGCCTTCATTCTCGCCAGGTACTCAACCCCCTCGGCCATTTTCTTTTCCCACGCATCCGGAGAAATCAAGGAAGGCAATTTACCTCTCTCCATCTTGAATTTAAGAGCCCGTTTTGCCAAGTCCCGGGCTTCTTCTGGGGTAAGCTGAATCTTTTTACCCGTAATCAAGGCTGCCACTTCCCGCAACCGCTCCTCGGTCATGGTCTTGGACAGTATCGCATAAGCTTGGCTAAAAGGATTTACACTGTCGATGAGGTCGATGTCCAAATTCTTCACGTCCAAGACGAACTTACGTACACCTGCCACCAGTGCGGTATTCAGCTTCTCTCCTTCGTCCGCCTTTTCGATGTCATCCAAGATGATCTTCTTCCCGCTCTGGGTTAGGTTCAGAGCCGCAACGGCATGCTCTCGCACGGCCTCCTGATCCTCCTCGTCCAGCTCCGGATACTTGTCCTTGATGATCTTGCCCAGCTTCACCTGGGTAAGCTCCTCAGGCACGAGTTCCTCGTCGAACATCCCCCGCTCTATGATTTGCTTGTCCTGAACAAAAGCCGTGATCACCTCGTTGATGTCTTCTTTGCAAATCCTCTCGGCTTCCTTTGAGGATGGTTGCTTCAGCCCCTTGATTTCAATGTCCAGTTGGCCCGTCTCTTCATTGTAGCCGACGTTGCAACCATCCTTCTTATAGCCTTCCTCCCCGTAATCGAATCCCTCCTTCGGTTCACTCTCTTGGTTCTTGGGTCTGAAATTGAAACGGGGAGCCAACACCTGTTCCATCAACAAGCTGGCGGAGATTGCCTTTAGGGTGTCGTTTACTGCTTCGGTCACCACTTGCTCCGAAGCATCGGGTTCGGCAATCAGGTTGGTGAACCGGGCCCGAGTCTTGTCCTTTGCATCACGGGTTGCCCGACCAATGATTTGCACCACTTCCGTCAGGCTTGCCCGGTATCCGACCGTCAATGCGTGTTCGCACCATATCCAATCAAAGCCCTCCTTCGCCATACCGAGAGCTATGATGACGTCTACGTGGTCCTTGTTGTCCTTCTGGCTCGGATCTTTGAGGGCGGTCATCACCTTTTCTCTTTCAGGGCCGTCGCTTACCAAGTCGGCCACCTTTAGAGTTCTTCCACTGTTCCTTGATTTTATGAGTTGGAATCCGGTTGCATCATCCGGTCCCTGCCAGTCCCC
>JABHOU010000499.1 GCA_018695085.1 Opitutia bacterium
AGCCGCCTTTCTATTAGTGGCGCCTTACTACAACAAACCGAGCCAGGAAGGTCTTCTCGCTCATTTCGGCGCCATCGCGGAAATAACCGAAAAGCCGATCGTGCTGTATTCCATCCCTTCCCGGTGCGGCATCGAGATATCCACATCCACCGTTGCTCGTCTCTATGAAAAGCATCCAAACATCTGTGCAATCAAGGAAGCGGGCGGACGATCCGCCAAGGTTTCGGATGCCGCGGTTGCCCTCGGGCCGGACTATATCATCCTTTCCGGCGACGATGCTCTCACCCTGCCCTTTATGGCTTGCGGTGCCTCAGGGGGGATTAGCGTCGCCTCCAACGTTTACCCGGCTCCGGTCGTCAAAATGGTCGACCTCGCCCAGGCCAACGACTTCGAGGCTGCCCGGAAACTGCATCTCGAATACCTTCGCGTTTTCGGCGAACTCTTCATCGAGCCGAATCCCGTCCCCGCCAAGTTCGTCATGAAGACCCTTGGAATGATTGAGTCCGACGAAGTTCGCTTGCCTCTTTGTGGTCTCCAACCTGAAAATAGCGAACGTCTCGCCCGGCTCGCCAAGAATTTCCCCTCGAACTAGGAACGCCTCGAACTCCCCCTTATCTTTTACCTTCCTGTAAAATGTCATTAAAAATCATGCTTAACGGAGCTCGGGGGCGCATGGGTCGGGCCATCTCCTCCATCGCCGCCGAACAGAATTGTCAAATCGTAGCTGGCGTTGATCTGGGCGACGACCCTGCCGCCGTCATCGACGAATGCGACGTCGTGATCGACTTCAGCTTGCAGGAGGCTACCCTGCCCGTAGCCAAGTTGACCGCCGATCGCGGTAAACCCATCGTAATCGGCACCACCGGCCAATCAGCCGAGGATCGCGAGGCAATCACCGCCCTCTCCACCCATATACCCATGGTCTGGGCGGGAAATTTCTCAACTGGCGTCAACCTCCTCTTCTACCTCACCCAAAAGGCGGCTGAAGTCCTTGACGCCGAATCCGATTTCGATCCCGAAGTCATAGAAATGCACCACCGGCACAAGAAGGATGCCCCCAGCGGCACGGCCGAACGCCTTTTGGAAATCCTGAAGGAATCAAGGAGCTTGGGGGACGCCGACGTCGCCCACGGTCGCCAAGGGATAACAGGCGAGCGTCCGGCAACTCAAATTGGGTCTCATGCCTTACGCGGAGGCGATGTAGTGGGTGATCACCTCGTCATGTTTGCAGGAATCGGCGAGCGGCTGGAACTCACCCACAGGGCCACTGATCGAGTGATTTTCGCTGCGGGAGCCCTTCGAGCCGCCAAATGGGGGGTTTCCCAGCCCGCAGGTCTGTACTCTATGCAAGACGTTCTGGGACTCACCGCATGAACCCGCTTCCTTCGTCCCAATTGAATCTTTTCTTTTCCTTACCTTTTTTCAGATGATAGCCACTATTCGCGGAATCCTCTTGGAGTGCCAAACCAACCTAGCGGTAATCGAAGTCGGAGGCATCGGCTACGAAGTAAACGTTCCGCTCACAACCTCGGAAAAGCTTCCCGCCTTAGGAAAGGAAATAAAGCTTCATACGCATGCCTCCTATCGTGAGGATGCTCAGACCCTTTACGGTTTTGCAGATCGCGAATCTCGCGACTTTTTTCGACTCATCGTAGACAAGGTTTCCGGCATCGGTCCACGCATAGCGATAAACCTTCTCGGGTCTCTCTCCCTTCCTACCCTTAAGAGTGCCATAGCAGCTGGAGACGTGGGTCTCCTGTCCAAAGCTCCCGGGCTTGGCAAGAAGACCGCCGAACGCATAGTCGTCGAACTGAAGGACAAGGTATTGCCCGCAGGTTCGGCTGTAAGCGCTTCCACCGGGACATCTTCCGGCGACACCGCCCCACCCTCTTCACCCGGCGCCTATCAGGACGCCTTAACCGCACTTCTGACCCTCGGATACAAGGCGACCGACGCCGACAAAGCCGTCCGACAGGCTGCCGAAGCCCTCGGCTCCGACGTCAGCACCGAAGAACTGATCCGCAAGGCACTCGGACGATAATTCGATTGTAAAACCTCACTTCCTTTCGATTACCGAAAACGCTTGTAAGTTTGCAGTATTCATAGAGCAAAGCTTGCCCGTCATCCAACGAAAAGGGCATCTTTGTCGCCTAGTTGCTCTAGTCATAATACTCCAACTGTGAGGTCAGGAAACGATGCTCTACCTTGAAAAAAGTTTTAGCTTTTTGAGCTAGATGATCTGAATTTTTGCGTTTTCAGTTAACCGTTTCGTGATCTGACCCACTCGGAACCAATGCAGAAGTAATTTGAGTCAAAATAAAAGCCACTTTATTCATTACGCAAACTACTGGCTTTAAGTGCGTTGCGGGAATGGAGCGAATATTCGCAACAAATAAACGTAGTATTTTCGGC
>JABHOU010000291.1 GCA_018695085.1 Opitutia bacterium
ATTCGTCTGACCCGGTCCACCGCCCCACTTGTCGAAGTCATCCTCCGGCAAATACTTGCGGCCTTTCTCCGTACCCTTGCGCACTTCGAACCCGAACTTGCCCGCGAATGCCGTGAGGTAGCCAGCCTTACGTAGACGAATCGGATAGGCCGTTTCCCAGAGCTTCTCAGTGAGCGGGCCGTGGTCAAAGTTGCAACCGTGGCGGTACTCGTAGAGCCCCGTCATGACGTTTACTCGACTAGCCATGCAGATCGCCGTCGTATCGTAGTGGTGATCAAAGGTCATCCCCGCCTCCGACAAGCTGTCGATGTGCGGCGTCTTCACGTCCTTGTTCCCGTAGCAACCAAGCGAGTAACTGGCCTGGTCGTCGCTAAAGAGAAAGATGACGTTGGGACGCGTCTCCTTGCCGAAGGCCAAGGTTACGAACAAGAACGCCAAAAGGAAAATCGAGCTGAATGAATTCATGGGAAGCGAAATGAAAACGGACTCCTACCCGAAGGCAACCACCCATTTGCTGAAAAACCTCCGTAAATCATTCGATCTCCACCTCCCCGATCACCGTCCACCCTTGGACAACTGGTAGGTCGTTGGCAAAGCGGATGGCGGGCTTGCGAGTCCATGGATCCTCGATCCCCAAGGCCAGGCGATAGGCGCCCGCCTTCGAGGGAGACGCCAGTTGCGCCTCGATCACAAACTCCCCCGGCAACCACTTGCGCAAGTCGTCCTTCAAGGTGGTGGAGGCAGCGATTCGCCCCTTGGCATCGAGCCACGCCAACTTCACTCGCCAAGGATAATAAAACGGAGCCACGCCTTCGTTCACTCCGCGAATGGTCACCTTGGCTGACTGCCCTGCCCTCGTCTTGCTCGGATGCCTGATCTCCGTCAGCCGATACTGGTAGCCCATGATGCGCACCAGTTGGTCGCTGCGCTCGACGAATTCCTTGGAAGTTCTCTCCTCGAGGGACGGCCCATAGGGTCCCACCCAAGTGAAATGCGAACGTTTCGCCATCTCCACGGTGAAGTCCCATTTCCTGCCCAACCATTTCTTGGCCGCATCCGGGGCCATCTCGCCCCCGATGATGGTTCTCTTCCAGGTATCGATCCGCTTGGCCCGACGCATCCGCTCGAGAAAGGACCATTCCTTTCCATTGTCGGTGTCCTCCGGGAACATGTCGTCATGAAAGCCCATCTTCGGATATTCGCCCGGCGGCCCGTCCGCGTAACGGGCCATCAATTGCTTGTTGGGAAAAGCCTTGCGATAAGCCTCAAGCACCCGTCGCCGGGTCTTCTCCGAGGCAAACAGCTCGTCTCGCGGGTAGGTGTGCCACTCCCCCCAGAAGCCAAGCAGACCGAGCTGGATGAAGGCCACTCGCGGATGATTGTTGTAACGCTTCCCCATGGCGGCGATCAAGCGCTCGAGGGCCGGCGCCATGGCAGGATGATCGTAATCGGGACTGAGCCCGCCGCCATGCTGCTTGTATGGCTTGAGGCTCACGCCTTTTTTCAGCAACCATTCGGGCATGGCCGAGGGTTTTTTCGGGTAGTCCGCAAAGACCCGCAGGACAACGTGCTTGCCCTCCGCCGCCTTGTGCCCCCACGCCTTTTTCTCCCATTCGTCGAAGGAGTATCGCCCCTCGACAGGCTCCAGTTTCTTCCAAGGAACGTAGAGAAAGACCATGGAGTACGGCCGATTTATCTTGCCCGCGTTGGTGTAGACGCAATAGCCCTTCAACGGATTATCCAGCGGGCCGGGGGCCGCCTTGAGACGGACAACCACCTCTCCCGCGTCCCCGGCTTCGGGCTGCGCGACCAAAGGCATAGCGGCACACAGAAGAACGCACGCCGGAACGAACAAAGCGAACCCTTTCACATGGCTTGGACAAGCATTGGCGGAGGGAAGGAACCCCGGTTCGAAACCCCGACCACAGCGGCAAGCAGTGAACTGAGACTTGTCCTCAGCCCTTGGTGGGCTTCGAGTGGAGCAGGGAACAAAAGGATACGAACGCAGCGAAAAGAGCGATGTCGCGAAATAATTTCATGACAGTTGCAGCTTTTGCTTAATGCAAGGAATTCGAAGGTCTGGGCCGCTTCAGTCCAGCCTATTCGCCCAGCGCACGCCGTTGGCAATAAGATCCAAGTACTCCTTGGTCGACATGGTGGAATTATGATGGCCGATGGTAGTGGAGAAGATACGGCCCTTGCCATGCTCGTTGGTCCAGATCACCGCTTGCGGTTCCTTGGCCACGCCATTGTTTCCATAGGCCAACACGGTGGCTCCAAGAATCCGCTGCGTATTGTAAAGCTCACCCTCGGGGGTGGTCCAGCCTTCCGGCATATCCTTCAGGATGGGATGCTTTTCCTGCCCCTCGGCCTTGGATACCACGATCTTGCGCTTGGGGCCATGCCCCTTGGAATAAACTCCGAGCATGGTCGGCCAAGTGTTTTCC
>JABHOU010000500.1 GCA_018695085.1 Opitutia bacterium
AGAACCGTTCCTTTTGACCAAGGGTAGGGGAGGTTCGGAATCGGTTGTTACGGCGACCCACAGGACCGTTTTCGGCTGAGAAGTTCGCTATGTATTCCGTGAATGGCTTGAGACCTTTGGCTTCAAGGACAACCGTGAGGTCGTTGGTTTCGGTGGCCTTTGTCTTGAAGGAGAGAATTGACGGATTGGTCGAGTTGGCTTCCGTGATTTCGAGGGTGATTCTACACGGATGTGTGGCCCGTAACCAGAATTTCGCCGAGGTGGACGTCACGTCTCCCAGTATGGGACCTCCGAACAATTGGATTCCATTCTTCTTTACGAGTTCTTGCAGGGCAGGGTCACGCCAGTGGTTGGCGATGCCGTCTTCGAGATTCTTGTTTTCGAGGATTTGCCGGAACAGGTAAGGTTCGATGGGACCGACTATCGGGTCGGCCGGGGGAGTGGGTATGGGGGCTTTACTCGTTAGGGAATGTAGGGAAAGTAGGGTGTGTGAGAGGAAAAAGAAGAGAATCGAAGAAATTCTCATTTCGTCTTAGGCTGATGCGGCAGCTTGTTCACCGAAGCCAAATCGTTCGGATTGCTCTTCGGCGTGGTAGGATGAGCGCACGAGCGGCCCGGATTCTACAACTCCTATGCCTCGGTTCAGGGCAAACTCTTTCCACTCGTCAAATTCTTCGGGAGGAGCCCAACGCGAAATTGGGGCATGTTCGTTGGTGGGTTGCAGGTATTGGCCGATCGTGAGGATGTCTAGTTTCTCCTCGGCAAGATCCTCGATGGCCTTTGCTATTTCCGAGTGCTCTTCGCCTAGGCCTAGCATGATGCCTGATTTCGTAACGAAGTCTCGGTTTTTCGCGTGTCTTAAGACAGCCAGCGTTCGCTCGTAAGTTGCCGTCTTTCGAACTGGCCGTTGCAGGCGTTCGACGGTTTCAAGATTGTGATTGAACACGTCCGGCCTGGCTTGAAGCACGATGTCCAAGTGTTCCAGATGTCCTTGAAAGTCAGGTACCAATACCTCGATGGCGGTTTCCGGATTGCGATGCCGTACGGCTCGGATAGTAGAAGCCCATACTGCTGCTCCGCCATCGGGCAGGTCGTCTCTTGCTACGGAAGTCAAGACGCAGTGTCGCAGTCCCATTTTTGCCACGGCTAGCGCTACGCGCGCCGGTTCGGCAAGATCAAGCTCCGGAGGGCGTCCACTTTCTACTGAGCAGAAGGAACAGCTTCGTGTACAGACATTGCCAAGAATCATTAGGGTTGCGGTGCCGCGTGACCAGCATTCCCCCATGTTGGGACATTGAGCGCTTTGGCAAACGGTGTGAAGCTGGTTGTCGTCCACGATATTTTGCACGGAAACATATCCTGGACCCGTGGGAAGCTTGGCTCGCAGCCACTTTGGTTTTCGCATGACGCTCACGATATATATTCTTATCTCAACACGAATTGTCGGGCAATGCCTTAATCCTCTCGGCTTATTTCCTTCGGTCCTTCTTCCCCTGCGGTCTTATGGTACACTCCTGTACCAGGATCACGTTCGTAGCGAGAAAAACCTGACTTGCTTAAGTTGTCGGCAGAAAGTATCCGACGTTCGTTTCCCTCGCTGTGCTTGAAGCTCAAGTTAGGGGAGTCCAATATGCGCTCGACCGGTTTGCCCGTAAGGGGGTGTTCGGATAAGGGACCGGAATCCAGCCCTTGCTCGATTTCGAAGATTTCCCCACCACCATCTTCTGCTATCACGCGATAGGCATAGATTGGCGGCATGATTTGCTCCTAGTGCGGTATGCCTTTGCCTAGGCAGTGGCCGCCCGTTTCGGTTTCGGTTTTGATGGGAATTCAAACCCGATGCCGCCGTCTTCCTTCAGGAACAGAGTTGCGTCAAAAAGGCGGCGAGTCTTGCGGGACTTGAATCCTTTGAGGAGGCTTGTCTTGCCATCGTTGAGAAGCGCTCTCAGTTCTTCGGGTGGGATTGGAAGGTCGAGAAGCGTTTTCGTTACGCGGAATTTACATTTCCCTTTGGATACGATTGGATTCTTGATGCAAACAATGGAATTCGGAGTCTCGCGGACTTCTCCTTTGCAAATCGGGCATTCGCCGACAACGGGTGCATCTACTATTGTTGTGGGGTCGTCTGCATTCGCCCCACCTGGGGTTTCGTTGAATACGAAGGTCACCTTGTTGTCCTCCTCTAATTTCAGCATGGCGGAGAATGGGCGTCCCGCCTTGGAGGTAAAGCCATCCAATGGACCGATTCGGCCTTCCTTGATAAGTGTCGCCGCCTCATTTAGTTCGAGGCGTCTGCTGGCGAACGACTTGGCAATACGGAAGTCCCCTGACTTGGTCTGATAGTAAGCGAGACCTTCAAAGAGTGGGGAACCGTCGATCGGGGAAGTGAGCACGGTTTCCTCCATGTCGTCGGTCGATTCCTTGAAGTCGACGGTTCGTTGGACTACTAATTGGGTCAGTTGAACGATGTCGCGCATGAACTGCTCTCGACTGTATTTGCCTTCCTCGATTTGCCGCAGTTTGTATTCCCATTCCCCCGTCATGCTTGGACTGGTCAGGATGTCGGCGCCAACTGTCTTTAGGAATGCGCAAAGGTCTTCTCCCTTGTGAGTCGAAGAAATTTTCCCTTTCTCTCGATCGAAGTATTTTTCCGAAATGAGATGTTCGATCGTTGAGGCTCGCGTCGCAGGGGTTCCTAGACCCTTTTCCTTCATTGCCTCAGCCATTTCCTCATCTTCGACAAGTTTTCCCGCACCCTCCATGGCGGCGAGCAAGGTGGCTTCCGTGTAAAGGGCCGGTGGTTTTGTCTCCTCGGCTACGAGGTTCATTTCCTTAATCGAAGCACGATTAGCGTCAGCTTCGCTGAGAGCGGGCAAAGTGTCTTCAGGCTGCTTGTCTTTTCCGTAAATAGCCAGCCACGATGCTTCAATCAGTACTCGACCCTCGGTTTTGAAAGAATGTTCGCCGATGTTGCTTTTTCTGGTGGTGACGTCCCATTGGGCAGGAGGATAGAAGACCGCAATGAATCGTTTTGCGATCATGTCGTAGATTTTTTTCTCGTTGTCGTTCAGGTTCGCCGATGGCTGGTTGGTAGGAATTATGGCGAAGTGATCGCTGATTTGCTTGTTGTTAAAAATCCTTTTGTTGTCTCCATCGATCCAATCATTGTCCAGCGGTTTTTGGGTAAA
>JABHOU010000369.1 GCA_018695085.1 Opitutia bacterium
GACGCAAACTACGAGGCGTTCCTTTCCCTTGTCGCGGGCAGCATTGAGGAATACTTTTTTACCCCAGACGACTGGCGAACTGTGCCCGGATCCAGGTAGCTTTGTGTCCCAGTGATAGGTTTCTTTCGCCCACTTGGCGGGAACCGAGAAATCGGCGACTCCGGAACCATTTGGCCCACGAAAACGAGGCCAGTTCTGTTCCTTGCCCGCAAGGCTGCTACTATAGGCAAAACATAGAATGATAACGCAGAAGCCAACGATGCTAGTGTTCATGTGACTTTTGAGCTCATACTTAATCTAGATACCTGAACTCGGCGCTTGCGAATAGAGCGTGGCAAAGATGGGCTAGAGCATCGGAAGAATCGAGCTCTCCTTTGCTGGACGATGCGATTTGGTGAAATTGCATGGCTTGGGAAAGCTCCTCCTCGCTGGGAGATCTGGAAAGCGCTCGTTCGTAGGCTTTCACGACGAGAGTTTCGGGAGCGCTTTTACCCTCGGCGAGGAGATCCATGGCCATGGCCGAGGCTTGTTTTATCACGAAGGGAGAATTGAGCAGGAACAGAGCTTGTGATGGCACTGTGGTCTCCTGCCTTCGCCCCACGATCATGCTAGGTTCGGCGAAGTCGAAGGCACGCAGGAATTCGGGCAATAGATTCCGTACGATGGGCAAGTATACACTGCGGTGGGATACGTTTTCGAGCGAATTTCGAGGTATGGTTACCCCTCGTCCCACATTGCCGTTGCCGGCTTCGGCCACGGCCGATCCTTTGACTGGTTCGATGTCCAGTTCGCCGGAAGCGGAGAGCATGGCGTCGCGTAGTGCCTCGGCCTGAAGGCGACGAACGTTGGCTCGCCAAAGTAGTTTGTTCTCCGGGTCCTTCTTGAAATTTTCTGCGTTTTCCGAAGAAGCGAGCTGGTAGGTCCGACTAAGCGTGATTTCACGGATGGCTTGCTTGATCGACCATCCGTTCGCCTGAAAGCGGAGGGCGAGATAATCGAGGAGCTTGGGGTGGGATGGAGCTCCTCCGGAAGAGCCGAAATTGTCGACAGTACGAACGATGCCTTGACCAAAGAGATGATGCCATATTCGGTTCACCATTACACGGGCAGCCAACGGGTTTTCATTGTGAGTCAGCCACTCCGCCAGTTGGAGCCGTCCGCTCTGCTCCATTTTGGGGCGAGGAGCCTGATTGATCGGTAGGGCGGTGAGGTAGCCGCGCTGAATGGTCGCTCCCAAGGTGTCGACGTCTCCGCGCAGGTGTACGCGAACGTTGATCGGGTCTCCCCCGTCCTGTACGCCCATGGCGTAGGTGGGGGCAGGGGGGGCATTCTTCCTCATCTCCTTGATTTGGGCATTGGTTTCGCGTACCTCCTCGACGCACTCTTCCATCTTGGCCTGCCTGCCTTCCTCGTCTTTCTTGCGCTTCAGCATGCTGAGCTGCTTCTGGGCTTTCTTCAATTGCTTGCTGAGGTCGGCCATCTTGCGCTTATGCTTTTCCAGCTTCGCCTTCAGTTGCCTGGCGTTTTCGCCCATTGGGATCAAGCCGCCGACTTGGCGGTTTCCGTTTCCCTTGCCAGTGCCGTACAGGGTTCTCGTGCTTCGAAACATACCAGCCAAGGCGTAGTAATCTTCGGTCGGGATGGGGTCGGACTTGTGATCGTGGCAACGCGCGCAGGCTACGCTAAGACCTAGAGTTGCGCGGGTGGCGACATCGATTTGCTCGTCCACTACGTCCATCGTGAAAATTCTCTTATCTTTTTGGTTAAGGGATTTCGGTCCCATCGCGAGAAATCCGGTAGCAACTAGGCGTTCGGCTTCCTGTTTCGGATCATCGGACACCATCAAGTCGCCTGCCACCTGTTCTTTGATGAAGAGGTCGTATGGTTTGTCCTCGTTGAACGACTTTATGACGTAGTCGCGATACCTCCATGCGTGCGGATAGGTGAAGTTCCGCTCCATCCCGGTTGACTCGGCATAGCGTGCGACATCCATCCAGTGCCTACCCCAACGTTCGCCGAACTGGCTTGAGCCAAGCAAATCCTCGACCACATTCTTAAAGGCTTTCGGCGAATCGTCGGCGAGGAAACTTTTCATTTGATCCGGAGTCGGTGGCAATCCGATCAAGTCGAAATAGATGCGGCGTAGAAGAGTGGCTTTACTGGCGTCTTTTCCGGGGTTCAATCCTGAGACCTCCAGTTTGGAGAGGATGAAGCGGTCGAGGTCCGATCGGACCCAGTTCGCCTGTTTGGGTTGAGGCACTTTGCGTGCCTCTGGTTTTCGGAACGCCCAGTATTGGCCAGCTTTTTCCCAATCGAATTTCTTCTTCCAGTCGCCGGTGGGTTTTTCTTGGTTCACGAGGGTTGCCTGAGCTTTTTCTGGAAAAGGTAATTTCATTTGCATCCAGCTGGCCAACGACTTGATTTCAATGCTCGACAAGGGCTTTGTCATGGGAGGGTGTCTGCTGTCGTCTCCTTTTTTCAATCGAGCCACCTTGAGCAACATGGACTGGTATGGACGCTCTTTGAAGCTCACGATCGGCTTGCCTGAGGCACCTCCCTTGAGGAAACCCTCTCGATGATCGAGACGTAGTCCGCCCTCGACCTTCTTGGACTTGGCGGAGTGACACTCGAAACAGTGTTCGGCCAAGAGTGGGAGTACCTTTTTTTCAAAAAAGGTGATTTGCTGTGGTTTGAAGGTTTGCCCGCTTGCGGTGTAGGCGAAAAACAAGCTGATCAAGGCTGATAGTTTGAGAAGCTCTTTCATGTGCGCGTGCGAGACATTAAAAAACAAGCCTATCTATATTAACAGACCATCAGAGTGCGATCTAGACATTTATCTACTTTAGAGCACTTTCCGCCATAGCTCTCATTTTGTCAGAGTTTGCCTTAACGGCTGCTTCAGGGCCAGTCATTTTCACAAAGATTGCTCCTTGTTTCCCCTCGATGATAGCACCTAATAAAGCATATCCTTCTTTAGGAGTCTTCGGTCCGAAGGGGCGACCACTCATGAAAGTTCCCGAGGCTCTAGCGTATGTGAGTTTCGTTCCGCCTACCGTTTTTCCTTCCACTTTTTTGTTCTCGGCATTTTTAAATTGGCCCATCCAGCGGTCGATGTTCGCTTTTACACCTCCGGCCCCGCCTGCACCGAAGTAAAAGAACACGACTTCTGCTGACTCTCCACTCTTGCCTGGTGCCAAGAACTGAGCTTTGCGCATGGACGAGGAAGGCGGAGAAGCCTTCCATCCTGGAGGCGAGCTAAACATGTAACCCGCAACGGAGAATTTCTCGGCATTTGCCGAAATCGCTGAACTCCAAGCGAGCAAAGTGCCCGCGAACATAAATAGATAACTCTTTTTCATATTTTGCATTTTCTTCTGCTGGAGTGACTGAGTCAACGGCAATGGTTGACCGAGACGAAGTTGAACTCGTCTACCTTGCGGCTTTTGCAGGTAAGCGAAAGAGGTGCGAGTAGGTCCGGAAGTAAAGGCTGTCGTTGGCTACGGCAGGTGTGTTGTGAGTGAGTTCGTTAAGGTAAGACACGCCCAGCGCTTCGTATTGTTCGGACGCTGAAAAAGTGGTGACTTTCCCTTCGCGAGATATGGCATAGATGACCTCTCCAACCAAGATGGGTGAGGCGAAATAGTTGCCGTCTAGACGTTCGCGCCACTTCATTTCGCCCGATGCTAAGTCGAGGCAGGAGGCGATGCCGCCATCGGTAACGAGAAAGAGTAGTTTCCCTTTTGCCAGGGAGGTGGGTACATAGGGGATGTTCTTCTTCAAGGAATAGGCAATGGTGGGTTTTCCCTTGCCGCTTTTCGGTGGAATGACCGAAGCGAATCGACTGGCCCGGCCCCCTGAGCCACAACTTGCAAAGAAGCGTCCGTTGGCAGGGTAGGGGGATGCCACGCTGCGAAGGTCTAGCGTATTGGGACCGGTTTCCCAAAGAATTTTCCCTGATTTGGCCTCCACGGCGTAGCAACCGTGAGCCATCGAACTGGTGACGAATTGGAGTGGACCGTCCTTGGGTTGGAATACGCAAGGTGTGGATGAGGATGGTTTGGCCGACGCGCGTTTGGTTTGCCATACGGTGGATCCCGTTTTACGGTCAACTGCGATTACGTTGCTATCCCCGTAGTGATCGTGGGTTAGAACCACTAGGTTCCTATGTACGATTGGCGAGAAGCCGTTGCCGTGCTGGGTTTCGTAACCCCCGAAATCCCGTCGCCAAAGCAGGTTGCCGTCATGGTCGAAGCAGAGGAGGTCGTTCGATGCCTTAGTGGTCCAGTTTACAAAGAGGTACTCGGCGTCTACGCAGGGAGTGGAAGAGGCGAAACTGTTGAACTTGTGGTGGGGGTATTTGACTGAATCGAGTTTCTTTTCCCAGACCTTTTCACCGTTGATGGCATCGTAGCAGAGCACGTACTGGGAACCGTCTGTCTCGTCGGAGCAAGTTGTGAAAAGGCGAGTTCCCCATAATACGGGGGATGCGTGACCGACTCCCGGAAGTTTTACTTTCCACGAGTAGTCGGAATCCTTCCATTTTATGGGCAATCCTTCGGCTTTGCCGTGTCCCGTTCCATCTGGACCGCGAAAGCGCGTCCACTCTCCTGCGCTATCTTTGGCAAAGCCAAAGATTAACGGAAGAATTATTCCAAGAAACGTTAAGGTCAGAGTTTTCATTTCGGAGTGTTTTTGGCCTTCGGGTTAGGCTTCAGATACACCATGAAATGCTGTTGAGGAAGCATGTCCCGCGTTTCCTTCCATTCGAACCCAATGGCTTTCATTTCCTTTCTGGACTGTGTTTGCGTCATCTTGTGTAGCCGTTTGATCGGAACTTTCGGGTCTTCCAGTCGATATTCAATTAATACCAGACGACCACCAGGTTTTAGGGCTTTCAGGATGGAAAGGCCCATTTCACGAGGATGGGAAAACTCGTGGTAAGCGTCCACGATTAGGACGCAATCGACAGAGTTCTCGGGAAGTTTGACGTCGGTTATCGTACTGAGTACGGGAATTACGTTCTCGGTCTTGAATTTGCCTATGCGACCTTTGACGATGGCGAGCATCTCCTTGGAGATATCAACGGCGTATGCTTTCCCTTCAGGCACGAGTTTTGCCATGCGAAAGGTGAAGTAGCCCGAACCCGCCCCTATGTCGGCCACGGCCTCGTCTGGCTTCAACTCGAGGTTTTTGACTAGGAGATCGGTCCTTTCCTCGCGTTCTCGTTCGGATCGCTCCAACCAACCCGCGCCAAGGTGCCCCATGACCTGAGATATTTCCCGATCCATGTACATTTTGCCGGTTCCACCTCTCGTGGGTGTTTTCTGCGTGTATGTCTGTTCCGAGACTGCAAGAGTTGCTTGCGCCACTTTTTTTGCGGCGCACAATTCACTCCCAAGGGCAAGCAGGGGAAGAATTGCCAAGGTTTTTGACATTTTGGCCATTATTGAATTCATCATGTCGCAAAGATTGCCTGCTTTGGCATCCTTTAGGCAAATCTATATTGTTGAACGACTAAAGATCACCAGCTAAGGTGGGTGAGGTAGTATGAAAGTCATTCGAGCTAAAAGCGCCGGCTTTTGCTGGGGAGTCGAGCGTGCCATTCAGGTCGCTCGCGAGCAAGCCGATGGTGGGAAACGGACCGTTTTTACGGACGGGCCTCTGATTCACAATAACCAGATGATGACGGCGCTTGGGAGAGAGGGCGTTCGCGAGGTGGGGGACTACCGAAGTAGTTCGTCCATAGAGTTGGATGAGGGTGAACGCGATGATTCCGTTGTCGTCGTGCGTGCTCATGGCATTTCGCCTGAGCGTAGAAAGTACCTCAAGGGTCTCGATTTGCCCTTCAAGGATGCGACCTGCCCGGATGTCGGAATCATTGCCGGCAAGGTGCGCATGCATGCAGGAAAGGGCTACGCCGTCGTTATTTTCGGGGATCCTCGCCACCCTGAGGTTATCGGTCTCATGGGATATGCTGACGGGAAAGGTCATGCTGTTCAGACCGAAGAGGATTTGGATGCGTTGCCTGATTTCGAGAATGGTGTAGTGATGGTCTCGCAGTCCACTATGTTTACTCACGAATTCGAACACCTTTCGGCCCTTCTTGCTCAAAAGTATCCCGAGCTTGTCGTATTCGATACGATTTGCGGCGCGACCAAGGAACGTCAGTCGGACTTGCGTCAGTTAGTGACTGAAGGGGCAGAGGCCATAGTCGTCATCGGTGGCCATCATTCAGCCAATACCTGTAAATTGGCCAAGTTGGCCGAGTCTTATGATCGACCCACCTTTCACATTGAGACGGCAGAGGAACTCGACGTCGCTGTCATGTCCGAGTTTAAGAGTGTCGGTGTGACTGCTGGCGCGTCTACTCCTGAATTTATTATCGATGCCGTTTGTCGCTCCTTGGAACCCATGGAACCTTCATCCAAAGCTTAAGATATATTCTGCCTTAACTAGAAATTTCATTTCTCGATATGACGACTCCCATACCCAATGTTTTAGCCGATCGATATGCATCATCCGCCATGCGCGATTTATGGTCGCCCGAGGGAAAGGTGATTCTTGAACGCGAATTCTGGATTGCAGTTATGAAGGCTCAGCGCGATCTCGGTTTGGATGTTCCCGACGATGCCATTGAGTCTTCCGAACGAGTGAAGACACTCGTTGACCTCGACGCCATTAATGAGCGGGAAAAAGTGACTAAGCACGACGTTAAGGCCCGTTTGGAAGAATTCGCCTCAAAAGCGGGTCATCAGCACGCACACAAGGGAATGACTAGCCGCGACCTTACGGAGAACGTTGAGCAACTTCAGGTTCACCGATCTCTCGGCATTGTTTTGGAAAAGGGGGTTGCCTCGCTCCTCGCTTTGGCGAAGCAGGCAGACGATCACAAGACGCTTCCTCTAACGGCGCGTTCGCACAATGTCCCTGCACAGCTGACCACACTTGGGAAACGTTTTGCTATGCATGGTGAGGAATTGGAGCGATCCTTGGATGGTTTGGTTCGTCTTTGCGCCACCTACCCTTTTCGAGGGCTGAAAGGGGCAGTGGGCACTCGTCTGGATCAAATCACACTCCTCGGAAACATTGAAAAGGCGGAGCAACTCGATGATCTCTTGTTGCAGCACCTTGGCTCGCCGGGTTCCCTGCAGACGGTGGGCCAAGTCTATCCTCGAAGTCTAGATTTCGAAGCCGTATCACTTCTCTTCAGGCTTGCTTCCGGGCCTGCCAGTTTTGCAAAGACCCTCCGGATCGCCGCAGGTCATGAGTTGATGGGGGAAGGTTTTGCCAAGGGGCAGACAGGTTCTTCCGCCATGCCTCACAAGATGAATAGCAGAAGTTGCGAACGGATTAACGGCTTTCATGCTATTCTTTCGGGACACCTGGCCATGGTCTCTTCTCTTTCAGGCGATCAATGGAACGAAGGCGATGTTTCCTGCTCAGTCGTGCGTCGCGTAGCCCTTCCCGATGCATTTTATGCGATAGACGGCTTGCTCGAAACTTTTCTTACAGTACTTGTGCAAATGGAAGTTTTTCCGGAAGTGATTGGAGCGGAGTGTCGCCGATACCTTCCCTTTCTTCTCTCCACGACCATAATGATGGAGGCCGTGAAGGCGGGAGCCGGTCGGGAGGATGCTCACGCCGCCATCAAGGAGCATGCTGTCGCCACGGTTCGAGACCTTCGCGAAGGGCGTATAGCAAGCAACGATCTGCCCAGTCGCTTGGCTGCGGACGATCGAGTGGGCCTTTCGGTCGAAGCCATCGACCTTTTACTTTCGGAAGGTGAAACGCGAGTGGGTGCAGCCGTCCGTCAAGTTGATGTCTTCCTTGAGCGCTCCAAATCTTGGGGTGAACGATACCCCGATGCCGTCGAATACAAGCCCGCATCCATATTATAGCTACTTAGCTAGGCCGAGACCTTCTTTTTTCCGGGAGATTTTAAATGTAGTCTCGTAAATTTTGCGATTGCCATGAGGGCGAGAACCTTATGCACTTTTCAGCTTTTCATTTTGATCAGAAAGACACATGTCAGAGGAACTTGAAGGTAATTGTTTGGTCGCTCAATCGGGCGGTCCTACTTCCGTAATTAACGCGAGCGTCGCCGGTGTGGTGACGGAAGCCCTCAATAACCCGTGTATTGAAGAGATTTATGGCGGGCTCAACGGCGTCCTCGGGATTTTAAAGGAAGACCTTGTCGATCTTGCTGAAGAGTCGCAGCAGAACATTCGAGGACTTAGGCACACACCTGCCTCCGCTCTCGGCACCTGTCGATTCAAGCTCAAGCGCGACGAAGATTTTCAACGAATCGTCGATGTGTTCGAGGCTCACAATATTCGCTATTTCTTTTACGCCGGTGGTAACGACTCGCAAGATACTGCCGATAAGATATCAAAACTTGCTCAGGAAAGAGATTACAAGTTGCGCGTTATCGGTATACCCAAAACCATCGACAACGACCTAGTCACAACCGATCATTGTCCCGGGTACGGGAGTGTAGTTAAATACATCTCCACAGTGGTTCGTGAGATGGCGCTCGATCACGAGTCGATGGGGCAACACGATCTTGTTTCAATCGTAGAGGTCATGGGGCGCAATGCCGGTTGGATTGCCGCCGGAGCCACTTTGGCTAAACGTCGGGAAAACCCAAATGACGCACCTCACTTGATTTACCTTCCGGAACTTCCTTTTTCCCGCCAGAAATTCATCGAGGACGTCCAAGAGGTTTTGAAGAAAAACCGTTACTGTCTGGTCGTCGTTGGAGAAGGATTGCAGGACAAAGACGGAAACTATGTAGCCAATTCAGGGTCGGGGAAGGACGCTTTTGGCCATGACCAGCTCGGTGGCGTAGGCGAGGCTTTGGCCAATCTCGTGGAAGAAAACTTGGCGGTTAAGGCGCGTTCATGCAAACTGGGCACTGGTCAACGGGCTGCCGCTCATTGTTCGTCGCAGACCGACAACGAGGAGGCGTTTATGGCCGGCCAAGCTGCCGTTCGTGCCGCCATTGAGGGAGAAACCGACAAAATGGTCATTCTCGTTCGAGGTGAAGATGAACCTTATTCCTGTGAAACCGGTTTGGCTGCTCTTTCAGAAATTGCAAATGGAGTTAAGGAGATTCCCGCAGATTGGATTTCGGAAGACGGAGTAAGCATGACTGCGAAATTCATAAAGTATGCCCAGCCGCTGATTCAAGGTGAAGTGGCGGTCCCACACGAAAACGGCTTACCTGAATATTCTCGGCTTTCCAAGAAACGTGTAAGGAAGGTTTTAGATCCTCACACTTTCGAATAAACCGCGCTTTTTTCCGTTGCTGGAAATGGAACCCCAAGGGTTCTCCGAGTGCAGCCAGTTAAAGAGCTTCGCTGAAGACGGAGATTATCTCCTGAGCTTGCTCTTCTCCTACGGATACGCGGATTAAGTCGGGAGACAAACCTGCCGACGCTAGAATGTTTCTGCCTTGGTTGTTTTGCGTCAAGTCGTAGTGGGCTAGCTGGACATAGGGGCAAAGTAGGGAGAACTTGGTTCCAAAACTAGGGCTCTTCAAGATGCGAATTTTATCGTAAAAGGGTTCGATCGCTCCATTCAGTTCGAAAGCCAATGCGCATCCGGGTTTTCCGTCTCCCGCCAGATTCCGGTAATTGGCTCCAAAGGGCTCGGCATAAGACCAGTGTACCTTTTTGACTGCTGAATGACTTTCAAGAAATGTCGCCAACGCCATGACGTTCTTATTCGTGCGCTCTACGAGGTTCGGGTAGTGACGCATTTCAAACGCTAGACGCGCCAGATCACGGGCATAGGGTGGGGCGATATACCTCCTGACTCCGTCTATCCATCCGTCCTGAAAAGTAGAACCTTTCGGGAAGGCGAGACAACCTAGCATGACGTCGCCCTCGTTTGCCGCGTATTTTGTGAGGCTGTTCACGATCACGTCGGCGTGGTCCGCGACTTTAACATTCCTTGGGCTAGCCATTGTCGGGTCTGCCACCAACATGGCGCCGTTAGTTCGACAAAGATTTCGGACCTCATCAAGATCGCAGGTGTGGAAAAGGGGATTGGTGGGGACCTCGGTCACTACTGCAGCGATTTCGGATCCTCTATCGCTGAAGAGTTTTCGTAGTTCGGAAAGATCCGATAGGTTGTGGATGGCTATGGATTCCACACGCTCTCCGGAGAAGTTGCTGAGAACCTTGATCGTATCCACATAGAGCCAACCAAGCTGTATCCAGATCGTTCGACCTTGGTCGGCCAGGAGTTCTCGGGTTCCGCGAAATAGGGCATGGAAGGCATTTGCTCCCGAGGTCGCGAGGAGGATGTTTTCGGGCGAAATTTCTTCGCCCATGGCGTCGGCAATTTGCCTGCGAGCGATTATCGATGCGTTTTCCTCCTCTACCATTTCTTCTTGCTGAACTCTCGCCACTCCGCGAGCGACTAATATGTCTTCCGCTTGCCTTGAGGAGATCGAAAACCCCGTATGCTGAAGAAAAGCTTTGCCAGCCTTTTGTAATTCAGGGGACTCCTTTGCGTGAGCGAGTACAAACCCATTTCTTTCCTCGAACTCGATTTCGTGCGGAGTGAGAAATTCTCGGAAGTCATCGACTGCCCTGCGACTTGCCAAGGCAAAGCCCGTCCGATCCTGGTATCCCTTTTCCAAAAGCAGTTCATTGATCAACCGGGATATCAGCCTGTGAGTCACAAAACGTGGATACCCTGCGGGGATCTTATTGATGACTTTAGGGTCCTTCGTCTCATAGCCGACGACGTCGGTCATCGTGGGCAGACTCACGCAGACGGCGTGTTCACTGGCAGGCACCTGTTCGCCCAATGGGAAATGACATAAGCCCGAAGGGGTCACGGGACCAGTTCGTTGTCTAGGATTTGGTCGAGCAACTGTCGTTTCCTAATAAGTGCAAAGGAACCGTCCTCACGGCGTAAAACTTCGGGAGCCTCGGGAAAAGAGTTGTAGTTCTTGGCCGACATGGCGGAGCAGTAGGCGCCCACTCCCTCAATGACACAGTAGTCGCCCACTTGTCCTTCTGGAAGTAATCGCGTGGCCAAGGCTTCGGGGTCTCCATCGGTTGGCGTAAGCAAGTCGCCCGATTCACAGCAATGTCCGACGACTACTTGCTCCATTTCTTTTCGGGGAGGCTCTTCCGAATTCTCGGGCAGGAGAATGATCGGGTGCTGGGAGCCATAAAGCGAAGGTCGCAGGATTTCAGTCATGCCCGCATCCAGTTTCAGGAAGCGATAGCCCTCTTCTCCTGTAGACGTTACGTCTTGGACTTTTGTCACAAGTGAACAGGCATTGGCCACTAGAAAGGTGCCGGGTTCCAGTTCGAGTAGAAGTTCGCGTCCTGTCTCAGCGGCAAATTCTTCGAATGCCGTTTTTACCGGGCCGCCCACTTCGCCTAGATTAGTGGATGTTTCGCCACTCATTCTACCTACCTTGAAACCTCCGCCGAGGTTCAGGCTCCGGACATCCGGAAATTGTCTCACTATGTCCAAGCTCATGCCTGCCACTTTCTTCCAGACTTCTGGATCCGATCCCGACCCGATGTGAGTGTGAATACGAGTCACTTCTAGATTGGCTTCCTCGCAAAGCTTTCGAGCCTCTTGAATATCTCCTTTCCAGATCCCGAAACTGCTTGCAGGTCCGCCCACGTTTGTTCGGTTGGTGCCTCCCGACCCGAGTCCGGGATTGAAGCGAAGTCCGGCAACTCTGCCCGGGCAAATCTTCGCGAAGAGCTTAATCTGGTTTAGAGAGCATAGATTGATGCTTACTCCTTCATCTACCCAAACTCGGAAGTTTTCCGGCATTTGCTGTGTGCTGAGGGAGATTGATTCCGTTCCAAAACCGACGCGAATGGCACGTTCCAACTCATGGCCGGAACTGGCGTCGATACCCAGACCCTCTTGGTTGAAAATGCGAATGATAGCGGCTGTCGGAGCCGCCTTCATGGCATAGCGAGGCTTGAGGCCGAACGCGTTTGGAAAGGCTTTCAACGTGCGTGCATTTTCACGCAAGATTGCTTCGTCGTAGACGAATACCGGTGACCCGAACTCGATGCGAATGTCATCGACCTCTTTAGGACTTAAAAAGCGTAGTGACTCCATTTTCTAGGATAGTAAATCGGTTAGCCTATCGTATACCGAGGCAGGCGCAAGCCTTCGGGGCAACCTCGTTCATTTCTCCTTGGCCAAGGTCAGATAGGTGAGGCGATAACCAGAGCTTTCACTTTCGCGACGAGAAAGCTCATTGGTGAACAGGTGTTCCCATACAGGAAAAAAAACGTCTCCCGCGAAATCGGCGTCAATGAGCGTAAGGTATAGACGGTCGGCCAATGGCATGGCTTCTTCGTAGACAATGCGACCGCCGCATATCCAGACGTCACCCTCGTCCTCTTTGGCCATGGTCAGAGCTTCCGGTAGGGAACCTGCCTTTCGGGCTTTCGGGAACTCGACCTGCGGATCACGACTAAGGGCAATGACTTTGCGGTCTTTCGTGTGCCGCCCCATTTCCGCAAAGCAATGTTTACCCATGATAAGAGTGCCTGATTTTGTGGTTTCCAGAAAGTATTCCCAGTCTTCTTTGATGTCCCATGGGAGTCGCCCCGCTTTGCCAATTACGCGAGATCGACCGCAAGCTACGATGATATTCAGCATGCCAGCGACTGCTCTATCTCTCTCCTCGGGAACTTTATCAATTTGCAAATCCTGTTTGCATGTGGCCAATAC
>JABHOU010000530.1 GCA_018695085.1 Opitutia bacterium
GAAACCAACCGCCAGAAAGAAAGGCTTCTTGCTCTCCTCTGCGAGACGCTCGACGGCCCAAGTCGCCACCTTATGGTCGGTCATATCCTCGTCCCGTTCGGGGAAAGCTCCCCAATCCGTCTGGGTGCCGGTCCATGGCACTTCAGGCAAGAAATAATTAAAGCGCTTTCCATTCGGAGGCTTGGGACCGGAACCTGAAAACTTTCCACCATAGAATCCAAAGAGCTTCTTATCTGAATACCCATGTCCGATTTTGCCTACGCCCCATGTCCGGTAACCATTTTTTGCGAAATACTGGGGTAACATTCGACCATCGAAAAATTTTTTATCCTTCTCCATCGCCTTCCCTCCGGGCTGTTGGTACAGACCGGTCTGGTGGGGATAATACCCCGAGAGAAAGGAAGCTCGCGAAGGTCCGCAAATGGGGCCTTGGCAATGAGCATTGGCAAAAAGCATTCCACGCTTGGCCAGTCGGTCGATATTCGGCGTACTAGCCTGTGGGTGACCACCCAAGCAACCGACCCAATCGTTGAGGTCATCGATTGCGATAAAGAGCATATTGACCTTGTCGGGGGTCCCAAAGCAAAAGCGAACCGAGAGGCTTGATAAGAGAAAAAGCATGGAGGTGATTCGCAAAATATTCATCGTGATATAGGCAAGGTAGGTAAAAGAGGAGAAACGTCCAAACTCAATCCTCAAGCAAGTTTGAATAACCCCAATATCTCCGGCGGCAAATGCGGGGTTGCTCCAGCTTGGCTAGCAACAAATGCACCATGCTGATTAGCCATATCAAGTGAGTTCTGCCAAGACCTACCCAAAAGCCGCGCGGTAAGCAAAGCGGCCGTACAGGCATCGCCGGCTCCGACACTGTCTGCATTCTCGGCAAGAGGAAAGCTAGCGGGCGCTCCCTCAATCCAGCCTTTGCCCGTAAGGGCAGCAGTCCCTCTTTTCCCCCTAGTGAAAACCACCGCTTCAAGGTCATATTTCTCACAAATGGCTTCTGATTGCTCCAAGGCGTTGCCGCATGGCAAATCAAGAAGAGGAGCCACGGCGCCAATCTCTTCGTCATTGAGTTTGACTAAATTCGCGACTCGACAACCTTCATCGAGAATCTCCGCCGTAAAGAGATCCATTCGTAAGTTAACGTCAAAAATCTTCAAAGCGTTTTTGGCCTCCGACAAGAACACTTGCGTAGCCTCATGTGAAACAGGATGACGTTGACTCATGCTACCGAAACTCACCGCATCGCAAACGGAAGCAAGTTCACCTTCATGCTTAGTAAACTCTAGAAAATCCCAAGCCGTGTCTTTGACGATCTCATAACTTGGAGCTCCCTCAATGAAACTTACGAGAACTTGCCCGGTAGGTTTCTCCTGATCAACCTGCACGAACTCCAGAGGCAGATCTCTATTCTTGAATTCATTTTGCAAGCGTTTGCCCAGATCATCATTTCCAATTCGACTGAGCAGAACTCCGCGACCGCCCAAGGAAACCTGCAACTGATGAGCTTGAACAGCCACGTTAAGTGAAGTCCCCCCCAACACTTCTTTGCCAGGAAAGACGTCAAAGACAGCTTCACCAAGACCCACTATCGTAAAGGGTTTTGTCATAAAAATTTCAGTTTTCTGAAAGGCCTTACTTTAAATAAATCGAACCATCAAATCATTCAAGACGCATTACTCGTTTTTCATTTGGCAATTCTAGAATCCGTTAAATCAAGTATAGAGACCCTACGCCAAAGATTCGCCGAACCATTGCCTCAAACCGTCAAGAGAGACCTCGGCCAAAGAAGATACAATCCTCTCAGCCCTAGACAACTTGGATGCATCGTGCATCACGGTCACTCCAATTACGCGAAGGCCAGCCCCTACGGCGGAAGCTAATCCGTTGGGTGAATCCTCGATTGCAAAGCAAGAGGATGGTTCGACACCCAAATCCTCCACAGCTTTGGAGTAGGTGTCCGGATGAGGCTTTGGTTCGGTTACGTCTCTCGAGGTCACAATTGTTTGAAATAGTCCTTCCAAGCACCCACCGCCAAGGACATGCAAGGCTGCATCTACGTCCGATCGACGGGAACCCGTTGCCAAGCCAATAGGCAATTGCTCGGCAACCGACTCGACAAGCTCAATCGCACCAGGCATAGCAGTAACCTCTTCCGAAATTAGACGAGCATAGGCGGTCGCCTTACGCCGCGACCATTCCTGAAAAAGTTCCTCGTCGTACGACATATCCGAGAAAGCTGCCATTCTTCCCATGGCAAAGCGCTCGTCGCCACCCGTACACTGCTCAACAAAGACTTGGTAGGAGACTTTCATTTTCTCCCCCATCGCCTCGCAGATTGCACGGTAGTGGGTCATCTCGCTCTCGATGATTACCCCGTCCATGTCGAAGACCACGGCTTGTAGCTCAGCGCCCATGACCGTTACTTCTTGGGCTTTAACTGGTTAAGGTAAAGAATCGCGTCGACCATCGAGCGGGCATCCTTGGCGCTATGCTGAGGATGGGGCACCATGGGGATTTGACCCCAAACGCCGACGCCACCCTTCAGCACCTTTTGGGTCAAGGTCTCGGCGGCGATGGGATCCGCCTTGTATCGTTCGGCGATCTGAAAGTAAGACGGGGCGACGAAGGCACGCGTCCACTGGTGGCAGTTGAGGCAATCGCTCTTGCTCATCAACTGGTACCCGGCCCAAGCTTCCTTGGATTTCTTAAGTTGCCTCGGGGCAGACTCCAACCCCATGACCAACCTGGGGGCAATGGCACCCTCGGTCACCCCCTTGTTCTCGAGTCGAACGAGAGTTCCTTTGTTATCCTTGGTGTAATAAAGCACATGCAGGCGTCCCTTGGGACCAATTTTGAGATTGGTGGGCTTGCCGAGGCGCAAGGTGGGAAGCACCGGGCGTATTTCCTCGAGCTCTCCTTTTTCGTCCAGTTTCACGGCCTTCACCCAACCTCTGGAATACTCGCCGATGAGCCAGCACCCGTCGAACCGGTCGGGCAAACCGAACTTCTTGGAATAGGTATTGTTCTTGCGAAAGATCGGGCCTGCGATGGCCGACTCGCCGCCGCCGCCAAACTCGGGAAATTCCTTTTGGTTGCCCTCGTACCAAATGAGGGGCGGTTGAGCGGGCGGCAATTCGCGAATCCCAGTGTTTCCCTTGTGCAAATTGACAGGTGCCTTGGGATCGATGACAGGTCCACCCTTCTTGGTCTCGTGATCGTAGTGGGTGAAGGGTTGTTGGTCAGCAATGACAAGAGGGTAACCATGAAAGCCAGGCCCCTTGGCCAAATTGAATTCATCGTAACCGAGGGGAATTGTCTTTTTGTCGAGGTTGGTCCCCGGCGCCCAGTTGTTGGGCGGACCATTCTCTCCCCAGAGCAGCCATCCGTTCTTTGGGTCGACGTGTATGCGAAACGGATTGCGCAGCCCCATGACGTAAATTTCAGGACGCGTTTTCGGAGTACCCGGTGGAAACAGGTTCCCCTTGGGAATTTCATATCCGCCCTCCTTGGTGGGAC
>JABHOU010000118.1 GCA_018695085.1 Opitutia bacterium
ATGCTCTTCCGGGTCCACGGTGACCAGCTCACCGTTGAAAACCTTGTCACGCAATTCAGGATTGTCTTCGTTCATTCCCAACAGGGTTTGCCGGATGACGTCGCGATCTGCAGCGGAAAGGCTCAGCCGATAGCAAATGGTGTGTGAGGGCACGGGACCCTGCTCTTGTACGATCTTCAGTTTCGCCTTTTGTTCGTCCGACAAGTACTTGTTGTCTCCCTTGTATACATAGTCGCTGACGGCTGCCGCCTCTACTTCGCCGTTCAATACTTTTTCTACGGCGGAGACATAACCCGTACCGTAGATAGTCTGTGCAAAATAGTCGGTCAGGGCTTTGTTGGGACCAACTAGTCCGCGCTTGGAGAGGTCCCAAGTGGGGATGAGAAAACCAGATGTGCTGCTATGACTAGCGAATGCCACCGGTTTATCTTTTAGGTCTTCGATCGAGTCGTAGTCCTTGTTCTTCAGGCTAAGCCAGATACTGTTGTAATGGGGATTCCCATTCTTCAAGTGGATGAGCAGAATGGAAGCCGCGGCATCGTCCAAATTCCGAGCGGCATCGGTTGAGCTCAGGTAGCCAATGTCGAGAGTCCCATTCTTGAAGCTTTCCACTATTGCTGCCGAGCTTGTCGGAATGATTACCTTTACTTGCCTTGCTAATTTTTCGGATAGGTATTTTTCCAAGGCTTCCTTTTCCGCCAGCATTTTCTCCGGATTCTTGTTCGCCTTGAGTGCGATTACGAGTTGCTTGAGGCTCAATCCGCCGTCGGGGGATGTGCCGTTGGCATCATCGTCGGCACTATTGCCGCCACAGGAGGCGAACAGAAAGGCTAATGCAGCTAGGCATATGGATGAAAAAGTACGGGCAATGCTTTTAAAAGTGAATTTCATATGGTTTTAGAGTTGTTGATACTGGGTCTCAATAAGGGCTTGGCGCCATTTCGTCAATCGACAAAGGGGTTGAAGGATTCAATTATACTTTATGGTTTTCATCAAACCTTCTATTGTTCTACGGGTTGCTCCAGTGTGCGTTTCCTTCCATTGCCTTGCCGCTTGTCCGGCTTTTCGTCGGGATTCTGCATCGCCAAGTAGCCGAATTACCTGTTCTTCAAGTTGTTCCTGATTTTTTACCTCTATAGCTGCTCCCAATGCAAGGAGACCTTCGCATACTTCTTGAAAATTTTGATAATTGGGACCGAATAGGAGTGGTATCGCTCTCGCTGCAGGTTCAATCGGGTTTTGGGCACCTGCATTGGGAGGTAAGCTTTTGCCAACGAAAGCAAGATCGGCAACGCGAATGAGCGAGCCAAGTTCTCCCGTGGTGTCTCCCACGTAGACATCCGTTCCCGAGAGAGCTTGAATCCCATTTGAACGAAAATGGATGGAAAGACTGTTTCGTCTTGAGAATCCATTTGTAATTTCCTGTTTTCTTTCGGCATGTCGAGGAATTAGAAGTAGTCGAACAGTTAGGTTTTGAGCTCTAGCGGCTAAAAAAGCTTTAACGAGTGCTTGTTCTTCACCCGGCCAAGTGGAAATTCCTGCGAGAACGAGGTCTGTTTCGGGAAAACCGAACTCTTTCTTCAACGATTCGGTCGCTTCCTTAGTTTTCGGAGGTTTTGGTTCGGCGTCCAGTTTCAGGTTACCAGTGACCTTTATTTTTTCCGTAGCGATGCCGACTGTCTTCCAACGTTCCGCTTGTCGCTCGGATGCCGCGAATACCTGAATTTGTTTGGGCAAAACAAGAGAACGCAGGAAACCTGATTTTCCTAAACGTGAAAAAGTACGATCGGACAGGCGAGCGTTAAGAATTACGATGGGAATTTTTCTTTTTCGAGCTTGTTCCATATGTTCGGGCCATAGTTCGCTATCTACCATGGCTACGAGATCGGGCTGTATTCTTTCCCATCCCCGGGAGGAGAACGGCAACCAGTCGATCGGGAAAGGACCAAGAGCGATGATGTTTTCTCGATGCTGCGTTTGGGCCAAGTGAAGCCCCGTGCTTGTCGTGCAGGATAGTACGACTTCGATGTTCTCCTCTACGGCCAACGCTTTAAGCAACGGTGAGATCGAAACCATCTCCCCGACGCTTACGGCTTGAATCCATATACGTTGTATCCCAAGCTTTTTCGATGGTAGGTTTGGCCAAAGGCCTAAACGCATACCGATGTTTTTGCCGTATCCACCCCGCTTGAGCATGCGGCGGAGGTAATGCGGGGCTGAGATCAGTGCCGCGATGGGAAACAAAATACGATACAGCCAAATCACTTTTCGAATGTATGAAAGGTGAAAAGTCGCTTTACCGTTGCCTTGTTCGCTTTGGCTAGGAAAATTTCCATTTTTAAATATTATGGAAAACACTGATCGTATCGCGAAACTATTCGCTCAAAAGAAAAATGAAGGATTGTCGGTTTTTGTTGGCTACGTCTGCGCCTGCGATCCCGACTTTGAGAATTCTTTGAGCATTTGTAAATCTCTTCTAGCAAACGGTGTGGATCTGCTGGAACTGGGAGTGCCCTTCTCTGATCCTTTGGCCGATGGTCAAACTAACCAGCTGGCCGCTCAACGAGCCTTGGATGCTGGCTGTTTGCAGGAAGACGTCTTTAGGCTAGTGCGGGCGATCCGAGAGTTTTCGGAGGCTCCCATCGTGTTTTACACCTATTACAACCTCGTGTTCTCTCAAGGTCTGGAAACTTACGTAGAGAAAAGTATTGAGGCTGGTGTCGATGGTTTGCTGACCCTCGATTTGCCTCCCGAGGAGGCGGACGACCTTGTCGCCGCCTCTCGAGAACGAGGGATGAAAAATATTTTCATCGTTGCGCCCACGACGCCCGAGGAGCGTATTCCGCTTATTGCGGCATCCGCTTCCGGTTTTTTATATTATGTGTCACGAGAAGGTGTAACCGGAGAACGTGAAGATTTGGCCGGGGATCTTGCCGATAGGGTGGCTACTATTCGTTGCCATACCGATTTGCCGGTGGTAGTGGGTTTTGGCATTTCGAATGCCAAGCAGGTTAGGGAAGTCGGTGAGGTCGCGGACGGGGTAGTGGTTGGAAGTGCCTTGGTTAACTGC
>JABHOU010000501.1 GCA_018695085.1 Opitutia bacterium
CGCCAGAGCGTTCATTTGGTATTCGCCCCATCCCTTGAAGTTCCGCGACCCCAATTGGAAAAATTGACCCGGCTTTCTCAACTCACCGGTTTTTCCATCCTCCTGAATATGGCTTAGGCAATGAACCGGAATAATTTCCAAAAAAAACTCCATTGATCAATCACATGAAACCTTACGTTTATTCTTGCCCGAGATTTGCAATCAAGTCGTTATGCCTTCTCTTAGCCGCAGAATCCTTTTGCGCGGAGCGCGAAGTCACTCCCGAGCAAAAAGCCGCCGTTGCAGGAACTGATGAGAAAATCCCCGATGCCCGACCTCAGCGCCCGACCCATCTTCCCGATCTGACCAAAGGCGAACCTCTACCTAAAATTAAAGGAAAAACCCGCAAGCCCTGGACCTTGGGACCCACGGGCATTGTCGGGATCATGGTTGGCGGATTCGGAGGTGACCAAATTCAAGTACAAGGAACAAGGGTCGGGTCTCCCGCTCATGGTAAATTGCTCCGCGGAGACGTGCTTATTGGGTTGAACGGAAGAAAATTCGTCGCCGGTGAACACCTCGGCTACCGTATCGGCAATGCCATCATTGAAGCGGAGAAAGAGGAAAACCTGGGAAAGCTCAGTTTTCAAGTGTGGCGTGACCGGAATTACATCGCCCGCACCCAAGCTCAAAACATGGCGGCCATCGACATAGACGAACTTTTCAAGGAGGCAAAGGAGGATGACTCCCTCTATGAAATCAAATCCGACAAGCAGCAAGAGGTTGAGGCCAAGAATCAGGGTTATGAGAAATTCCCGCTCGATCCGACGAGCATGCAAGTGGACCTAACCTTGCGGGAGATGCCTCCCTACAGTGACACATCTCCCTATGATTGCCCGAAATCAAAACAAATTCTCGAAGATGCATGGAAGGTCCTGGAGGCTAAATTCGTATATGACCCAAAGAGACCACGCAGTGGACGCGGGGGAATTCTGGAAGCCATGGCGCTGGTAGCCTCGGGAAAGAAAGAGCATCGTGAACTCGTGCGCAAATGGGTACGAGGCAAACATTCTCCGTGGCACCCTCCAAAGGAACCGATTGGGGCGATGTTCGAACCGGGCTACAAAGGCTACAAGGGGTACCAAAGTTGGCATAAGGGATTCATCGGTCTGAATTGCGCCCTCTACTTTGATGCCACCGGGGACGACTATGTCCTTCCCTTGCTTAAGAAACACGCCATAGAGACTGCCATGGGGCAGAGCTCGGGGGGAAGTTGGGGACACACCTTCGCTTTCCCTCGATTCAATGGAGGCAAACTGCATGGAATGAATCCGGGATACGGAGCTTTGAACGCGGCAGGCAACCGTTGCTTCTTTCTCATTACCTTGGCCAGAGAGCTGGGGATCGAACACCCCGAGATCGATGCTGCAATCGAACGGGCGCATAAGTTCTTCGGGTCCTACGTCGATCTTGGAGCCATACCTTATGGAGACTTTGCCGCTTATCCAACGGATGACAGTAATGGGAAAAATACCGGAATTGCCTTCTCCATGAATTTACTCGGAGACAAATACGGGGCAAAATACTTTGCCATGATGTCCAGCCATTGCTCGTTCAGTCGTCGCGGAGGGCATGGACACGACTACCACGGAAATTGGTCCTTCTGGGCAGCCAACCTCTGCGGCCCCAAGGTCAGGGCCTACGGAGAACGCAACATGCGCTGGAGGCGTACCCTATGCCGACAGCACGACGGGAGCTTTGCCTACAATTCTCCGACTGGCTATGGCCCGCTGCGTGACCCGACTGCCACCGCCGTAATCACCTATTCCGCGCCTCTCGAGCAAACCCTGATCACAGGCAAGAACCCAGACGCGGATCTCTATCCGAACGACCGGGAAATGAAGCAGTTGCTTTCAAGCGCCAGGGGCCAGATGAATGACTCCCTACTCATGGAACTGGATGGTACTCCTTGGCGCGAAAGAAGCACAAAGGAGGTCTTCGAACTACTCGACATATTCAAGCCAAAGGCCCGTGGGCAAGTCGCAAGTGAATTAGGCAAACGATACCTTGGGGGAGAAGCGATCATTGGAAAGGAGTTATTGGACTTGCTGGGTCATGAAGCACCCCGTTATCGCGACGGTGCCCTGCGCGGACTGCAAGAATGCGGAAAGGAGCTTTCCCTGCAAAACCTCTCCAAGATCATAAGCCTTCTTGAGGATCCGCAGGATTTCGTACGTATTTCCGCCATTCGCCTGATTGACCGGACTTGCGAAACGAAGGAAACCCAACAA
Organism: Opitutia bacterium; assembly: GCA_018695085.1. GTDB lineage: Bacteria > Verrucomicrobiota > Verrucomicrobiia > Opitutales > Seribacteraceae. The sequence goes on from JABHOU010000501.1 coordinate 2,271, forward strand.
GCCCTCCTCGAAGCCTCGATTGCACCCGTTCGAGCCCTTCCCCCCAACAGCGTAAGAAATACCCTTCAGAAACCACTCTTTGCCAAGGACTCCGATTTGGCCAACACTCCATTCAGATCCGGCTTTGACGAGGAACTAGTCCGGCAAGCGCTCGAAGGCTTGATCGAGCTCGACCCAGTAGGTCCCCGTGGATTCATGTTGTCCAGGGCTCCCGTATGGAAGGAGGAGACGATTCTCAAGGTAGCCGGATCCCTGGTTTTTGCCGCGGAGGAGGAACAGGTCGTTGATCAGATGTTCATAAACCGGTCCGTTCCGGCTCAGAAGGTGCTGATTGAAAACGGTTACCGGGAAGGTTACCTGGCCACCGCTCACCGCTTGCGAAAAAAGGTAGTTATTCCACGGGACATCCGCCCTTTCGTAGGGTTCAAGAGACCGCTTGTGGATATGGACGCCATTCAATCCAGACCCGGGCTTTTCAAGGAAACCATCAAGGATCTCAAAATCTGGCTTACCGACGAGCCCTTGGCCACAGTCATGAAAAAAATCGGGAAGAAAAAGATCATCATGGAGGTGGACGATCTTCTTTCCTTGATCGAAAAGGCCAAACCAATGGAACTTCCGAGCATTGCCGACTTAGTTGATCGGGCATTAAGGATGGAGTTGCAAAAGGCGGGAGACTTCCGTCAAGAAATCGCTCTTTGCCGGAAGGAACTCGAAGATCCCGATCGAAACAACTTGTTCCGCAAAATTACCGCTATGAACCACCTGGCCGAAGTACTGGAGGCTGATGCGATCAAAGACCTGATCCCCTATCTGGACCATCCGAGAATGCGTTTGTTTCGTCATGCCCGCCAACTAGTCGTCCGACTGGCTCCCGGCGCGGGACTTGAAAACCTGCATGCAAGCTATCCCGGCGAAACCATTCAGCAACGACGAGGAATCATTCATGTTCTGGGTCTGATCGGCAGCAGGAAGTCCTTGCCCTTGATTCGCGAAGCCTTGGAGAACGAGAACCCGACGGTTCGACGGGAAGCGATTCTGTCTCTTTCCAAAATCGAAGGAACAAAATGTCTTCCTGAAATCCTGATCAAGTTGGGTGAGACTTCGCACAAGGAAGATTTCAGGGGATGTGAATTGGCTCTCCTCGCTCACCGCGAGGATCCCGAAGCCGTAGCCATGATTCTGGACCGCTGCGTGACCATGCTTCCAAAATCAGAAGGCAGGTCGAAGCACGTTCTTTATTGGGTATTGGCTCAGCTTGGAGACGAAAAGGTCATGAAGGTGCTTGAGGAGGAAGGAAGAACGATTGAGAACGAAAAGGACCTCGTTGAGTTTGCTCATGCGATCTCATACTCCAGGCACGGACAAGTAAACGGCATTCTTCTCCGCTTGGCTGAAATTGACGCGACGCGAGCGAAAATAATTGCTCCCCATTCCGTTCGTCGGATGGTGCTCGGTCCGAACGGATATGGAGACGTAACGGATAAACAGAAACTCGATTACGCCGAAAAAATCCTCAAACTCAGCCCTGCCCCGTCCCTGATTCAGTATTTGGGGAAAGTTCATCATGTCCGCTCAATCGGCATCTTGCTTACCTACCTGAAAAAAGGACAAATTGAAGCCGCGGAAAGCTTGATCAGATCAGCCGAAGGGCTTGAAAATCTTGATCCCGACGAGGGCCGACTTGCCTTTCAGGGATTGAAGGAAGTGATCGAATACATAGAGGTCGTTCACCTCAGAGGCGGTCCTACGGCTCATATGAACGTAAGGGACAGGTACGTTGAATGGAAAAAACTGCAAACCCGAGCGGGCAAGGCAGTGCTCAAAGTAGGTAAACCCAAGGCGAAACCCCAAGTCGACTTCGACGACCTGGATTTGGATATCTGAAGATTTCCCGCCAATCAAAACTGTTTTCCGGAACTTCTTTTTGAAAGTTAAAATCCATTTCACCCTCCTTTTTTCTGCTGTTAGTTTGGCCTTTTGCCCTTGGCCTTCCTTTGGCGAGAAGACACATTCTTTCCCTAAGGCCAAGGCCCGGAAGTTCAATCGCAACCTGGATCTCCCGGGCATCAGGTTGAATTTGGAAGAGCGTTTCATTGACGTGAATGCCACCGTCTGCCTTCACCAAGGTTTACTTGAACTGGTAGCCTGTGGAAAGGACAGTAAGGAGCACGAGTCCATCGTGGTATTGAACGCTCGTCCCATTCACGTTCACGCGGCTCTTCTATTGCTCAAGGCCAAACCCGGAAGACCTGCCATGCAGAAGGTTTTGTCTGAGGGATCCTCACGATGGATTTCCGTACCCCCGGCGGGCGATCCAATTGGAATCTCACTAGTCTTTCCCGATGCCAAGGGAAAGCTTGGCGAGCATCCGATCAGCAAATTCGTTTCCTCGGCACAATTAAACGGCTTCGACGAAGTTGACATCAAGGAGAAACCCAAGGCCTTTCCTTCGAGATTTCTATTCGCCGGTTCCCATTTGCTGGAAAGCAAGGAGGGACCGAGGAAATACGCCTGCGAATACAGTGGGAACGTGATCTCCATTTCGACTTTCGGGGACGAGCTTATCTGCCTGCCGGGAATCCAAGGTCACCAGAACGGAGGCTTGTCCTGGCAAGTCAACCCGAAGGGACTTCCTGCTATTGGAAAGCCTATAATCCTAAGGCTCAGACCCGTCTGAAAAATCAAAAAGATATGAATTTTTGCTCGAAGAAAACCCTTCTTCTTCCCCCTATGCTTGGGGGTGGTTTGTCCGCCGAAAAACCTGCGTCTGATCTCGGCGATCCCGGGATCCCATGGTGCTCCAGCGGGACAGGTAAGGTCGCGAATGGGGATGGTTTGAACCAGACACTCTGATCATCAAGTCATCCTAGGAGAAAAGGGAAATGACTAGCGCGGAAGAAGTGAGCTCAAAAGAACGATAATGAATAGATAGGAATTCAACACCCCGCACTACGAAAAGTTGGAAGAATTACTGTGAGAAAGATATCGCATCCATGATCGCCACCCGTGCCGTACCCGAGGGATGGGGCGCCTGGGGTGAAATGCCTTCCATGGCCAGTAGTGGCAGCTCAATTGCCTGCCAAGGCTACAATGTGATGACTCACTCCTTCCTGCCAACCTCTCTCAGGGGAGTGATCTTTCTAGCCGGCCCGAAAGCGGCAGAAGCCGCAGAAGGCGCCAACTTCAATTCCGAGCTGTCCGCCTTGGCCAACAGCTGGAAGCAGGGCTTTGCAGTCGCGAAGGGTGAGGACGTTCCTTTCTTCTATACGATGCCGACTGCCCCGAAGATATCCAAACCTTCGAAGATAAAGGGTAGTGCCGAAGTGCTCGATGCAGGCGACTGGTCCCCGATTGAGAAGTTCATTCGAAAGGAGGTCAAATGAGAGACGTCATGCACGCCCGACTCTTTGCTTTACTTGCCGTATCGATGTTTATCGGTTCCGCAATCTCGTCATCAGCTGACGAGAAATCGGCGATCAAGAAGGAAAAATTGCAGATCGTCTTTCTCTTCGGGCAGTCCAACATGGTGGGGCTTGCCGATGCCAGAACGGCCTGGTACCTGACCCAATCCCAGTACGCCCCTCCCCGTGAGGTGGCAGTGAAGAAAAGCCGCTACTTCAATTGGGAGAACTTCTACTGGAGTGGGTTGCTTTACTACAAGGGACCTGAAGAGAACAGGGAAAAGCTCGCTGCTCTGAGAGCCGAACGGACGGCCTCGCGCGCCAAATGGCGTCAACGCTCCAGGGGTGAGCACGGCCCTTGGCAGGAGAATTCGTGGGGACCCAAGCCCGGGACTGGGCGGGCCAACATGTACCCTTTCCTCGACAGGAAAGCAGAGGAGGAAGGCATCTACAAGCGCATCGCCGAGATCTTGGACGGGAAAGAGAACCAACTGCCCGTGGATGCCGCCTACGATGAGATGATGCTTCGCGATCAGGAAATCGCCACCGAGATCAAGCGGGTCCGTGAAATCTACCTGAAAGGAACTACGGCCAAAGACTTCGATACCCTCGACGATGCAATCGAGGCGGCGGTCGAAGCCAAGAAGCTCGTAGTGGAGGTGCCCCGTGGCAAGGCCTTCCCGGAGCCTGAGAAGAATCGCGCCTTGTTTGCCGAGCTTGCCCGAAAGCACGTCAATCTTCCCATCGCAAAACGTACCTGGATCTATGGCCACGGTCACATCGCTGGTTCCGAAGGTGAAGGAAACCAGATCACCACCCATGGTCCGCTCTCAGTGGGC
>JABHOU010000516.1 GCA_018695085.1 Opitutia bacterium
CAGACCCGCCGGGTAACCCAGCGCGTAACCACCTTTTCGGTACCATCCGACTGTTTTTCCACACGCCGCACGGGCACGCGCTCCCATCTACGCCCCGAACCATGGCACCACACGCAGGTTTCCAACTTCTCTCGCACGAACCGTTGGCCCTCGCCCGCGCACACACCACAAGCCAAGCGACAGGAGTCTCCTTGGCAATTTCGACACAAACTGGGATCCAAGCGAGCACCCGAGCAGCCCGCCAGAAAGAAGACTAGGGCAATAAAAAAGGCATCGGAAAAAAAACGATTCACGAGGCAAATACGATTACCGATACAGGTACAACGAGTCAATTGCCTCTCCATTTACTCCGGACCCTTAAAGCAAGAGCCTTTCCATTCATCCTTGCCAAGAGAATCCCACGCCCATCCCGTTCCCACCCTGTCATTGCGAGGAGGGACAAGGATCCCAGTTCCGGTATTTCTTAATCTACTTGCATTCCTTCATGGACAAGAAGAAGCGAAGGCGCGAAGGTGACACCTTGTTCAACCCGTTCCAAACAATGAATATTGCCTCTGCTTTTCTTTTCCTCGCGCTGTCTTTTTTCGTCGGCCTGCTCCACTTCCCCGCCTTCGCCAAGTACGAGACCAAACCGCTGAGCCCAGCGCAAGCGAAGGCCCATAAACTGGACGTCAAGTTCTACGAGAAGGCCACGGAGGTGGACAGCATACTGATCGCCACCTCGGGCAAGGTGTCGGACTTCGCCCACGCGGAAACGGCCTATTTGTTCGGAAAGATGATGAAGAGCATCGACCCCGTGGTGGCCGAGCGCATACGCCAGCGCCGATTATTATGCATCTTGGTTGGGCATGACGAACTGACTTCCCAATTGCCCCAGTTCCGCAGCGACAAGACGGGCAAGGAACTGGATTTTTATAACTGGCGTGCGCGTGGCTTCCTACGATGGTTCGGCCAGCGACCAGTGGTGCTTTTTTCGGAGGAGGATGTGATGGAATACGAGGGCGGCATGCGCCTGGAAAGCATTCTCATCCATGAGTTTGGCCATGTGGTGCACGGGGCGGGCTTCGACAAAGATCAACAGGAGCGCCTGACCGCGGCCTTCAAGAAATCCCACGAACTCGGCATCTGGAACGACGGGCGGGCCGCCCAGCGCTTCCGACGGGTGAAGGGCGACAAGAATGTTTCCCTGCTAGGCGCCTTGAAAAAAGCTTTCCCAGAGGAATCGCTTGAATTGCTCAAGAAATGTCTCGATGGGGGCGACGTGCTGGTCAACGGCAAGCCGACCAACGCCAAGGTGAAGGTGAATAGCGAAGACAAGGTGCGGATCGTCTTCGGCGGTCCCAAGCGCTGCTACGCCACGCGCAACCGCTCCGAGTACTGGGCGGAAGGTTTTCAGACTTGGTATGACACCAATCGCTTGCACGACCACGACCACAACCACGTCAATACCCGCAAGCAGTTGAAGGAATACGACTTGGCCTTGGCTGAGCTCTGCGAGGAAGTGATGGGCGACCGACCATGGCGCTTCATCTCACCCCGCGAGCGGGCGGGTAAAGACCACCTCAAGGGCTACGAACCGAAAGCCGCCCCCGTGGTCGAACAGCTCCCCCATATAAAAGTCGCCGCCAACGACTACTACGACAAGTACTGGAAAGGGTTTTGGCAACGGCTCTACGACAAGCATGACTTGCCCTCCCCGCACACCCGCAGCCTCTTCAACGGAAAGGACCTGACGGGCTGGAAGTTGGACGTTCCCCATCTCGACAAAAACCCCGACGGCAAGGTGCCCTTCGTGGCCCGCGACGGCATGCTGGTGAGCCTCGGTTCCCCGGGCGGACACTTGGTGCACGACGAAATCAACCGGAACTACCGATTGGAGGTGGAGTATCGCTTTGCGAGCAAACCGGGCAATTGCGGGGTACTGGTGCACTCTTCCAAGCCACGGGCTCTATACAAGATGTTTCCAAAGTCGATCGAGGTGCAGATGAACCACCGACACGCGGGCGACTTCTGGTGCATCGTGGAGGACATCACCGTGCCCAACATGGTGAAGCGCCGCGGTCCCGAGAAGAACTGGGGCATCACCGAGGGCAAAGCCCGCCGCATCCAGAACTTGACCGACGACTCCGAGAAGGAGCCCGGCGAATGGAACCGCCTGGTGATCGAGTGCCTCGACGACCAAGTCAAGGTATGGGTCAACGGCGACTTCGTAAACCATGGCTCCAAGTGCACCGCCCAAAAGGGCAAGATCGCGATCCAGGCGGAAGGCTCCGAGGTGGAGTTCCGCAAGTTCGACCTCACCCCGATCAACGCCCTGACGAAATAATTCGCTTTCGAACCTGCGTGCCACGAAGGGCAGACCAAGTCGGCGAAAGAAGGCAGTCGGCTTGATAAATGGAGGTCTGCCAATTCTTCCCTTCGGTAAAAACCTTATTGAGGAAGATGGTCTAGCATTGCCTTGCAAGATCCATGGCTTGATACCTTATGCATGAAAACCCTCAAAATTCATTTCCTTGCCACTACAGTCTTCCTAGGACTAACCCTTGTTTTCTGGGGATGCGGGTCTTCCGAAAACTCGCAGACAGAGAAAACGCAGTTGGCCGAAAAAACAGAAAATTTGAGTGAGACGAATCAAACTAACAAAGCCGAAAATCAGGAAGAAGAAGAATCGGATGAGATCGACCTTGCTAAAGAGGAGCCTGTCGACCAATTCCCGTTTCTTTTAAAGCCAAACCCAATTGACGATTTCACATGGGAGGTGAGTGGAAATCTCGTCACGATCATTAAGTGCAAGGCAAGCGGGAAAGTGGTCCTACCTAAGGTTATTGCGGGGTTTCCCGTTGGTCGAATTGGATCGTTGATTTCCGACGGCAACACCCTCCCGCGTCAATTCAGGGAAGGCAATGCCATTCCCGACGGCGTAACGGCCCTAGTGATTCCGGATAGTCTGAAGAGTATTGGAGACGGGGCGTTTTACGGATGCAAAAGCTTAACTCGCCTAAAGATTCCCGATGAGGTGACAAGCGTGGGCAAGTATGCTTTTCACGGATGTGAAAACCTAAGGAACGTGACCTATGGCACCAAGCTAACCAGTATTGGAGATGGCGCATTCTATGGCTGTTCGCGACTAACTGAACCGACACTACCGGACAGTCTCACCTACATCGGGCAGAAAGCGTTTGAACGTTGCAGCAGCTTCACGAGCATCACCATACCTATTGCCGTAAACAGTATTGCCAATTCAGCCTTCAACGGTTGCCCCCGTCTGGCAAGCATCTCGGTGTCTGAAAAGAACCCCACCTTTTCAAGCGAGGAGGGGGTGCTGCTGAACAAGGCCAAGCAATGGGTGTTGAGATGCCCGCAAGGCAAGAACGGAACTTACAAAGTTCCGGCAAGCGTTATCCACATAAGAGATGCCGCCTTTTTTGGTTGTGGCGGGCTAACTGCCGTCACCATGCCCGAAGGAACCATCGCTATCGGGAATTATGCCTTTCGCGAATGTTCAGCGCTGGAAACTATTTCCATCCCACAGAGCGTTACGAGCATCGGATCCTTTGCCTTTGCTTCCTGTGCAAAACTTATGACCGTGAGAATTCCCGAGGGTGTGCCGACCATCGGCAGTTTTGTCTTCCATCATTGCAAAAGCCTAAATCGAGTCGAAATCCATGACAAGGTGACCAGCATCGGCAATGGCGCCTTTCACGGTTGCACGAGCCTTACTAGCTTGCTACTTCCAGCAAAGCTGACCTCCATTGGTAACAACGCCTTTCGCGACTGCTCCAGTCTAACCGGCCTGACGTTGCCCGGAAAACTAACCACCATCGGCAAGGAAGGCTTTAGGGGATGCTCCGGATTGACGAGTCTCAGCATTCCTGATTCGGTGACAACCATTGCCGATCATGCTTTCGCAGAATGCGCCGGTCTCACCCAAGTCCGGTTGAGCAACATAGTTACAAGTATAGGCAGTTTCGCATTCAGCGGTTGCAGGCAACTTAAGGAATTAACCATTCCGGACAAAGTCACGAGCTTTGGCCAAGGAGCCTTCGCCTCCTGCGAAAGTCTGGAGAGAATTACAATTCCCGCTGGGCTGAACCACGCCATCTCCACCTCGCACATGTCTTCTCAAGGTAAAATCTTGTCACAATTCTTTGGCTGCAGCGGCTTGAGGAGGGTCACGATCAAGGTTCCTAGCGTCAGCACGAACTACACGGACTGGATCAACAGCGAGTCACTCAAAACCACGGGAATAACGGAGATCATTTTCAGTGAA